>CAJXIT010000153.1 GCA_913054055.1 uncultured Thalassolituus sp. | reverse complement strand
ACGTGACTGGAGTTCAGACGTGTGCTCTTCCGATCTAAACAATTTTCACTATTTGGGCTTCATTTGAATATCACGGTGTTTGTAAGTTACGAATCTATTCGAGCCTTACGACTTGGCCCTGCTTTTTTCGCACCGTGACCCGCTTTTTGGCGAGTACGTTGACGATCCGCAGCACGTTTATATTGCTTTAACTCTTGCGGATCTAACTTAGCCACTGGCTTAGGATCCAATCCCACCAAACCAGAAAGGTCGTTGGTTTCTTTCTGTCCCAGCTCAATCCATTTACCCGCGGATACTTTTTTCGGTAAGAAAATACAGCCATAGCGTACACGCTTAAGACGAGACACTTTCATCTCTTGGCTTTCCCATAAACGACGCACTTCTCGGTTACGGCCTTCCATAATGCACACGTGATACCACTGATTATAACCGTCACCATCAAAAAATTGAACGTCAGTGAATTTCGCCATGCCATCTTCTAAAAGCACACCTTTTTTCAACGTTTCAATGACTTCATCGGTCACTTCACCGGCTACGCGCACCGCGTATTCACGGTCTACCGTATTGGTGCTTGGGTGCATCAGTTTATTGGCCAATTCACCATCAGTGGTGAATAACAATAAACCTGACGTGTTTATGTCTAAACGGCCCACTGCAATCCAACGCTCACCTTTAAGTTTAGGCAGGTTGTCAAATACCGTTGGGCGCCCTTCTGGATCGTCTCGCGTACACACTTCCCCTTCGGGTTTGTTGTACACAAGCACTCGGCGGGCTTTTTTGCTTTTGTGGTCAACGACGACGTCATCCACTTTTATTTCGTCTTTTGATTCGGCACGCTCACCTAACTTGGCAACTTCACCATTTAGTTTTACGCGACCTTGTTCAATCCAACGTTCCATCTCACGACGGGAACCTATGCCTGCTTGGGCTAGGATTTTTTGCAGTTTTTCACTCATCAACTTACTCCGTTTCTGAGTTAGCAAAACAGTATGTTTTGCCTATCTTGGATTAATCAAACTTTTTCGCCAAGTCTGAAAGGCTGGTATTGCCTTCACCTGACGACTGTTCATCTATTTGCGAAGTTTGCTCTTCAAGCAAGGCTTCTTGTTCAGCTTCAAGCTGAGCCATCATTTCTTCTTCTAGTGCTGCTGCTAGCGCATCTTCATCATCAGACTCGGTAGCAGGGGCAGCTTCAGGTTCACTACTGTTTCCAAAAACGGAAGGTGCATCTGAATCGATCACATCGTTTTCATTTTTGTAAGAGCCAAAGCCTGCACTGGCCAATAGAGCGTCATCTTCTGATGGTGACTCGACTATGGATTCAGTTTCAGCAGCATCACTTGAATCTTCATTAAGTGTAGCAGTTTCTTGAGGGGCAGCAGGCTTAGAGTCGAAAGAACTCGTGCCTTTACCATCTTGCTTAAGCAATGCTTCTTGTTCTGCAATCATTCGGGCAATCGTGGCTTCCGCCAGTTGCTCTTCCGTCATTTCTTCAGGTTGAGCATCTCCTTCTAAACTTTCACGCAATGCATCAGACACGGCGAATACGGCTTCATCAGATGAAGCCACTTCTTGTTCAGCTTCCAACACTTTCGAAGATGTATTGGCCAATAAATCCGCCGCTTCTTTTTCTGCCTGCTCTTCCTCTTCTGCTTTAGCAAACAAGTTGTCTTCCACTTGTTTAACCATGGCATCTGCGGCTTCTAAATCCGCTGCCGCACTTTGTAAATTTTCACTGTCACCCATTTCTTCAACGGTAATAGATAAATCGAAGTTGCCTTCTTCTTTTTTGTCTTCCAATTCAAGAGCATGGTTCGCATCTGCAATCTCTTGAATCTCTTCTAACGTTGGCAATTGATCCAATGACTCTAAATTAAAATAATCTAAAAACATTTTTGTGGTGGCGTACATGGCAGGACGACCCGGTACATCTCTGTGCCCCACAACCTGAATCCATTCACGCTCAACTAAGGTTTTTGTGATATGAGAACTAACAGCCACACCACGAACGTCTTCAATTTCACCACGGGTACAGGGCTGGCGATAAGCAATAATCGATAATGTTTCTAGTAATGCACGGCTGTATCTTTGTGGCTTTTCATCCCACAAACGGCTTACCCACTTCATCATGTCTTGTTTAACTTGAAAGCGGTAACCGGTTGCGACTTTTTTCAACTCGTAACCATTGTTGGCACACTTTTCACCAATGCGTTCAAGTATGATCAAAATGCGCTCTTTTTCAGGCTCTAAACCTTCTTCAAATAAACTTTGAATACGATCAACACTTAAGGTTTGCCCAGAGGCCAGCAGTGCCCCTTCTATGATTTGCTCTAATAATGCATCGCTTAATGTCATGAGGTTATGCCTTAACCTTTTTTATTATTTTACGGCTTAAGAAAATTTCAGCATGGTTCATTCTGATGCTACCTTTGCCTTAACATGAATCGCACCAAAGGTTTCGTTTTGTACGATTTCAATTAATTGTTCTTTGATCAGCTCTAAAGTAGCCAAAAATGTGGTCACAACCCCATTGCGACCTTCTTCCACCGAAAACAAGGTTGTAAACGGAGTAAACTGTCCATGACTGCTTTGTAAATTAGCCAGTATTTGACTCATTCGTTCACGGGTAGATAATTTTTCTCGGTGAACTTCGTGCTCTGTGTACATGTTAGAGCGATGCAACACATCACTAAACGCCAGTAACAGTTCTTTAAAGTCCACATCTGGCTGTTGTTTTTCAACCGTATAATCAGGGGTTTTAATTTCCACTTCACAGGTGTCACGACCCATGCGCGGATATTCATCCAGGTCTTCAGCGGCTTTTTTGAAGCGTTCATAATCTTGTAAGCGACGAATCAATTCAGCACGAGGATCCGCTTCTTCGTCTTCTTCGGCTTCTGGGCGAGGTAACAAAATCCGGCTTTTGATTTCCGCTAACATGGCGGCCATCACAAGGTATTCACCCGCCAGCTCTAATTGCACGGCCTGCATGATCTCAACGTATTGCATGTACTGCTGCGTAATTTCAAATACGTTTATCTCTAAAATATCTAAATTCTGTTTTCGAATTAAATATAAAAGTAAATCCAGCGGTCCTTCAAACTGCTCCAGAATCACTTCTAATGCATCAGGGGGAATATATAAATCTAATGGGATTTGAGTCAGCGGCTCACCTTGCACTAATGCAAATGGCATTTCCTGCTGAGCGCCAGACTGCTTGCTTGAGGTGTCATCCGAGGATGAATCCAATGGCGACTGCGCTTCAGGGTCTACAACCTGTTGTTGATCGTTTTCTGCAGTTTCTTCAGCGGCACCAGAAGTCCCCCCTTGCTCAGGCACATCAGTGTTCTGTTCAAGGGTTTCGTCTGTGTTATTGCTTTCGGATTCACTCATGATTAAGCATTCATTATCGGTAAGATAAACCCATTACATGTCGAACATCTTCCATCGTCGTGCGCGCCGCTTCGCGGGCTTTTTCACTGCCATCTTGGATGATGCTTCTCACTAAATCGGGGTTGTTATCGTAATGCTCTGCCCGTTCTTGAATCGGAATCAGCTCGGCTTTAACGGCATCAATCACTGGGCCTTTACATTCAACACAACCAATACCTGCGCTGCGACAACCTTTTTGAACCCAGTCTTTCACTTCGTCGGTGCTGTACACTTCATGCATTTGCCATACAGGACACACATCAGGATTACCTGGATCATCACGACGAATGCGATTGGTATCCGTTCGCATGGTGCGAATTTTCTTTTCAATCTCAGACGGTTCTTCACGCAGGCTAATGGTATTACCATAAGATTTTGACATCTTCTGACCATCAAGGCCCGGCATCTTCGACTCTGGAGTAAGTAGGGCTTGAGGTTCAGGCAGAATCACCTTTCCACTGCCTTCTAAATAGCCCATTAAACGCTCTTTATCACTTAAAGTGATGTTTTGCTGTTCTTTTAATAGTGCTTGTGCCGTAGCAAGGGCTTCACCGTCTCCGGCTTCTGTATAGCGCTTACGTAAGCTTGAATACAATTTTGCCGCTTTTTTACCCATTTTTTTAATGGCTGCTTCGGCGTTTTCTTCAAAACCAGGTTCACGACCAAAAATATGATTAAAACGACGAGCCACTTCACGGGTAATTTCCACGTGAGCCACTTGGTCTGCACCAACAGGCACTTGACCCGCTTTGTACAATAAAATATCGGCGCTTTGTAGTAACGGATAACCTAAGAAGCCATAGGTTGCTAGGTCTTTTTCTTTCAGCTTTTCTTGCTGATCCTTGTAGGTAGGCACACGCTCTAACCAACCTAAAGGGGTAATCATAGAAAGCAATAAGTGCAATTCTGCGTGTTCAGGTACTTTTGATTGCAAAAATAAGGTAGCACTTCCAGGGTTCACACCTGCAGCCAGCCAATCTACCACCATGTCCCATACGCTGTTTTCAATCACAGTTGGGTCTTCATAATGTGTGGTTAATGCATGCCAGTCAGCCACGAAAAAGAAGCACTCGTATTCGTGTTGTAGTTTTACCCAGTTTTTTAATACACCGTGGTAATGACCTAAATGCAATTTGCCTGTTGGGCGCATACCTGACAGTACGCGCTGCTGAGAATCTACAGAGCTCACTGGCTCTCCTGTTACACAATAATAAAGGAGAGAAGTTTACCAAGACTCATAAGAATTACTAGCCAGATAAAGGCCTGTAAGCAGGTCAGGAGAGGCCTTATGGATTGTTTTTTAATCAATCCATAAAGGATAAATCAATCTAATTCTGGAATGCTGCCCGCCCCTTGACGAGTCACGTCATAATCTTCGCCCGTCATATTCACCACGGTAGTGGCTTCAAAGCCGCAATATCCACCGTCGATCACCAAATCTAGCGCATGCTCTAGGGTTTGACGGATTTCATAGGGATCTGACATGGGCATGTCTTCGCCGGGCATGATGAGAGACGTGGTCATTAAAGGCTGACCAAGCTCTTCCATCAGGGCTTGGGCAATGGCGTTATCAGGCACACGAATGCCGATGGTTTTACGCTTGGGGTGCATAAGACGGCGAGGCACCTCTTTCGTACCATCTAAAATGAAGGTGAAAGCCCCCGGGGTATGGGTTTTTAGTAGTCGATAAGCGGTATTATCCACTTTGGCATAGGTGCTGATTTCCGTTAGATCTCGACACAATAGCGTGAAATTATGTTTATCGTTTAACTGCCTAAGTTGCTTTACTCTTTCTAATGCTTGCTTATCTTCAAGCTGACAAGCCAGAGCATAGGCACAATCCGTTGGAATAACCGCTAAACCACCTTTTGCCAATATTTCAGCGGCTTGTTTAATTAACCTTGCTTGTGGGGTTTCTGGATGTATCTGAAAAAACTGGCTCATATTGGCCCTTAGTTATGTTTTTAATCGATATCTGAATATTTAGTATAGCCGCTCACAAGAATCATCAGCGATCTAACTCTAAGGCCTGATAATAGTCATTCCGCCCAATGGGACCAAACCGGAGTAACACCCTCAGGCATTTTCCCAAACTTACCCAATTCTGACCAAGGTCTAGGCCCATGAAAGTCACTGCCTTGGCTAGCCATGAATCCGAATTCGTCGCAGAACTCAGCCATGCGTCGACTGAAACTGGCTTCCATACCGCCACATACCACTTCAAGACCATTACCACCAGCCTCAGAAAAAGCCTTTAACATGCACTTTAACTTGGTTCGGGTCATTTTGTATTTATCCGGATGAGCAACAACCGCGACGCCACCTGCAGCGCGAATCCAACCAACCACTTCGCTGATGTCTGGCCACATGGTTTTCACATCACCGGGCTTACCTGCCCCTAAATAGCGTTTAAAGGCTTGCGCCATATTGGATACTTTTTCCATTTCAATCAGAGCTTGGGCAAAATGAGGGCGGCCAATTTGGGCTCCGTTAGCAATGGCTTCGGCTTTTTCCCAAATACCAATAGCCCCTTGTTTTTCTAAGCGCTGCGCAATGGTTTTTGCACGCTCTAGCCGACACGACTCTTGACGAGCAATCGCCACTTTCATATCTGGGTGATGCTCATCAAATCCAAGCCCCACCACATGAATGCCTATGCCATTCCAAACGCTAGAAAACTCAATGCCACTCACTAGCTCAATGTTGTGTTTTTGTGCTTGTTCACGGGCTTCTGGGATACCATTTACCGTATCGTGGTCAGTGAGTGCTAACATAGTAACACCCATTTCTGCTGCCCTATCCACTAGGTCAGTTGGACTCAGTTGACCATCGCTTTTCAAACTATGGCAATGCAAGTCAGCAAGCATTATTGCTCTACCAACACATCTTCAAAGCTTAACCCTGTGAGGTTTTTTATGCTTTTAAACAGATAAAATAGAGCTCCCATAAAGACAATCGTTGTAGGTATCGAGATCACAGGAAAGCTTAAAGCAGTCATTTTTCCTAACTCCTCATTAAATGCGGCGGTTCCGGCTGGACTTACAATAATCCACTTAGCCAGAACATAATTTAGAAAAGAAGACATAAACAGAGAAGATGCCACAAGCAATGACGCTATATTCAAACAGCGATCAAATTCAGGGCGTTTTTGATGTTCATCTAAAGCTGATTCAATAGTTTGTATTTTTAATATCTTATCATTGTATAAAAAGGTCTTTACCAAAGGGTATTTGGTTTTTAGGGACAACAACGTCACTAAACCGAGAATCCCCGGGATGGCCGCTTCTTTAATGGCGATATATTGAGGATCAAGCTCTAAAAGGCTAATCCCCCCTGTTAACAGAATACTGAACACACCCAACGCCGAGAACATATTGATTTTTTTGGCCCTTCTAAAGTCCATAAGGCCATAAATAATCGGAAAAGCTAGGGCCACAATGATTGCCAATTTCACCCCATGCAGTCCATAAAAGGCCGCTAAAGCGGTGCCCGTATTTGCATCAAGGTTTTGCAATTGAGTGGTCACCCACGCACTTTCGCTGCCTTTCATTAAAATTAATGTGGGAATAATGATATTCAGCAATAGGTTCGCAAGCATGCTTTCACGCTTTTCTGGCTGACCCGCTTGAGGATTTTCTGCTGATTCTGATGGCTGGTTCATGAAAAGATCTTTATTGGATATTTGGGCCTATTTTAAGGACTGAGCAAGGGATGTCGAGTTGAGATTACTCAGTGTTGGTAATTCCCCTGTTTCACGGTAGGATTACCCCTGAAATTGAACCCTTTACCTAATTAAATAGTTGTAAAACAATGCTATACGCCATTATTAGCCAAGACATTGAAAACAGTTTAGAAAAACGTCTCGCTGCTCGACCTGACCACCTTGCAAGGCTTGAAGCACTTAAGGATCAAGGGCGCTTGGTATTAGCAGGCCCTCACCCCGCACTGGATACTGAAAACCCAGGTGAAGCTGGATTCACAGGCAGTTTGGTGGTTGCTGAGTTTGATAGCCTTGAAGATGCACAATCATGGGCGGACAGTGACCCCTATATAACAGCGGGTGTTTACGAAAAAGTTAACGTGAAACCGTTCAAGAAAGTATTGCCTTAATTAGGTAAACTAACCTGATTAATCATGAATTTATTGCTCAAATAATAATATTTAAAGGAAATAACACCGTGAAATCCATTACTGCCCTGATTTTAGGCTTACTGATCATCTACCCAGCCGTCGCTGAAAAACGCTATGTAAAAGATGTGCTAACCATTACTTTACGTGCCGGTCCAAGTGATGAATTCAAGATACTAAAAGGTTTAAAAAGTGGCACACACCTTCAACTACTTGAACAGTCTGAAGATGGTAAATACTCAAAAGTGAGCACTGATAAAGGTCTAGAAGGCTGGGTTATGTCTCGTTACCTTGTTAACGAACCCGTTGCCTTTGAAAAGCTGATTTTAACTCAAAGAGAATTAGAAAAGGCCAAAGCCGATCTAAAAGAACTGCAAGGCAAGTTTTCAAACACAAAAAAAGAGTTAGCTGATGCTAACCGCAGCTCTAAGAATTTAAATAAAGATAAAAGCAAACAAGCTAAAGAACTTGAGTACATTAAAAAAGTCAGTGCTAACGCCATTAACCTTGATAAAAAGAATCAAGAACTAATGACAAAAAATATTGAACTGGCGGATAACCTAGATGTATTTCTAAGTGAAAACGAGCGCCTGCAAAGCAGCAAAGACGT
>CAJXIT010000152.1 GCA_913054055.1 uncultured Thalassolituus sp. | reverse complement strand
ATTCTTTCAGGCTCTATTTCCCATGATCAAGGCCTGACTGCTCAGGAATTTACGTTAGGGCAATTTCGTGTTGAATATCAAAACAGTGACCTCAGCCAGCCAGCACTAAAAGTGACCCATCAAGATAATCCTCAAAAAGCAGTGTGGTCTACGGTTCCAGGCAAAAGCTTTGTCATGGGCGCCAAAGGAACCGAGAGCATTCATGAAATAAAGGGGTCATTTTTCATTGATGATGATTTGCATGATAAGTGCGAAGTGCAATCAATTGGATCTTTGCAGCATGAAGGCCCCACCTTGTTGGTAAAAGGGCATTTAGAGTGTGACTCTGGTGAGCAGGTTGCTTATGAATTTCAGTTAAAGCAGCATTCTGAAAATCAATTACGTTTTTCAGCTGAATTAAAAAACCATGACTACAACCGTATATATCTTAATTATCACTCAGAAGAAGATGAAGGCTTCTATGGGTTTGGTGAGCAGTTTACGTATTTTGATCAAAAAGGACGCCGCCTGCCTATTTTTATCATGGAACAAGGTGTTGGCAGAGGCTCTCAGCCGTTTACGTTTTTAGTGGATATTAATGCCAGTGCTGGAGGTAAATGGCATACGTCCTATGCGGGCGTCCCTCACTATATGACCAGTAAAATGCGATCTTTGTTTTTAGAAACCTCTGAATACTCTGTGTTTGATATGACAGAGGCCAATCAAGTGCAAGTGTCTTTGTTTGCCAACACCGTAACGGGACGAATCATTAATGGTGATACACCGTTAAAACTGATTGAAGAGTACACCCTGTATTCAGGTCGAATGCGAGAGCTGCCAGATTGGATGCATGAAGGAGCGATTTTGGGCATGCAGGGGGGCACAAAGAAAGTGACGGCGGCGTACAAGCAAATGAAAGCCGCAGGCGGTCCGGTGGCGGGGCTATGGTTGCAAGACTGGGTTGGTCAAAGAAAAACATCATTTGGCAAACAGCTATGGTGGAATTGGGAGTTGGACCAAGATCGCTATGAAAACTGGAGTGGCATGCTGGGTGATTTAAAAAAGGATGATGTAAGGGTGCTCACTTATATCAATCCATTTTTTGCGCAAGTAGACGACAAACCCAATGCTAGGCGCAATCAATTTAATGAACTGTTAGAAAAAGGGTTTTTAGTGAAAACACAGGATGGTGAGCCCTATTTAATTGAAAACACCAGCTTTTCCGCAGGGTTGATTGATCTATCTAATCCAGATGCTAGAACGTGGGTTAAGCAAGTGATCAAAGACGAGCTGCTTGCAAGTGGCGCGTCAGGTTGGATGGCGGATTTTGGAGAGGCCTTACCTTATGATGGCAAGCTACATTCGGGCACCCCGGTAAAGGCTCATAACCGTTACGCTGAAGAATGGCAGCAAGTAAATAGAGAGGCGATTGAAGAGGCTGGTCTAGCAGACGATATTGTGTTTTTTAGTCGCTCGGGCTACACAAAGAGCCCAGGTTTAACCACTTTGTTTTGGTTGGGTGATCAGCTGGTGACGTGGGATAAATACGACGGCATCAAAACAGCGGTTACCGGGTTACTGTCCAGTGGTTTATCAGGTTACTCGTTAAATCACAGTGATATTGGCGGCTACACAACCATTCCTTCCCCCGCCCCGTGGTTAATTAACCATCGCTTTCGCTCAAAAGAATTAATGCTGCGCTGGACTGAGCTAAATGCATTTACAGCGGTTTTCCGGACTCATGAAGGTAACCGGCCAGAACCGAATCATCAGTTCAATACCGATGAAGAGACCTTGCAGCATTTTGCTCGGTTTGCCTCTATCTACAAAGCCTGGGCAAGTTATCGAAAGCAATTAGTCAAAGACGCTGCGGATAAAGGTTATCCTGTGGTTCGACACCCTTGGGTGCACTATCCAAGTGATGACGTGATTCGCTCACTGGAGTATCAATTTATGGTGGGGGATACGTTTATGGTGGCCCCTGTTTTAGATCCAGGGGTGGGCTCTGTTGATGTTTATCTGCCAAAGGGGCAATGGACCCACTTATTCACAGGAGAAACTTTGCAGCATGGGAAAGGAAAGTTTGTGACGGTGAAAGCCCCCATTGGCACACCAGCTGTATTTTACCCTTCACACGCGCAAGTTGGTCAGCAGTTCAGGTCTGATTTGATTGAAAAAGGCCTGATACAGCTCCGCCCTTAATGATACAGCTAGGGAATTGCAAGATTAGGGCGTGGCAAAACTGGGGTGGCTGTTCAGAAGCCATGCCGCTAATGCACTCGATAAAAAATTAAGCTGACTGTTGAAACCAAGGCTTTTGCTCTCCGGTTTCACAGTAGTGCTTCAAGCGTTGCATCAAGGTTCCCCAAGTACTGTTGCACAGGGGAAAAAGGCCATTATCTTTTGCCCAGTTCATATGTTTAAAGTCTAGGATGCAGTGACCGTTGTCGTCAGGCTGAATCTCCCACCACAATTCGGTACCAATCCATTCTTCGGGGCCTTGTTCACACACCCAGAAAATACGTCGATTGGGCAGTAGCTTTTGAGTGCGCATGGTAAACACGGTTCGACTGTTATCAAACCAAAAGGTGCTGTGGTCACCTTCTTTATCTGCCATATTGCAATGATCTGTCCACCAGCTTTGAATACCGGTTTGCTGGCTGATGGCGTTAAATACTGTCTCGTCACTGGCCAGAATGTGTACTTGGTGAAGGCTGTCCGCCATGTTCCACTCCTTTTGTGTGTTGAAATCACGCAAGCATTGAGCGGCATGGTCAAAAAAACACCACCCAGTTGCAAGTAGACTAATACTGCAAATTACTGGCCAATTTTTATACAGTTGTAAGATGGGGCGGGGAGCGCTTCAATGATAAGGAATACGCAAAGGAAACCCCCTGCTAGGCTGGCGCTTTATATGGCCCTAAACTAGAGTAAAACCCATGGACTTTAATACCAGTATGACGTAGAATGCGCGCCAATTTACATGGTGACCAGAAGGGGGGCTTAATAAGCTTCTTTATCTGTTATCAACCAACCAAAGAATTAATAAAAAGCGGGATTGGAGTAAGGGAACAGTAGATCTGTTAGCCTGCGCCATTTATCCCGCTTTTTTACGATCTAAAACTAGTATTGTCACGAGGAAGAAGCATTGTCTAAGCCAGCTATTCTTGCACTCGAAGACGGTAGTATCTTTAAAGGCATCTCAATCGGTGCTGACGGCGAATCTGTAGGCGAAGTGGTATTTAACACTTCCATGACAGGTTACCAAGAGATCCTAACCGACCCTTCTTATTGCCGCCAAATTGTTACCCTTACGTACCCACATATCGGTAACTATGGAACCACCAGTGAAGACGAAGAATGTGAAAACATTTGGGCCGCTGGTTTGGTTATTCGTGACCTTCCACTTGTTGCAAGCAACTTCCGCAGCGAAAAAGCCTTAGATGAGTACCTACGTGAACGTAACGTAGTGGGCATCGCAGATATCGATACTCGTCGTCTTACTCGCATCTTGCGTGAAAAAGGCAGCTTGAACGGCTGTGTAATGGCCGGTGATAACATCGACGAAGCCAAAGCACTAGAAGCCGCCAAAGGCTTTGCGGGTCTTAAAGGTATGGACCTTGCGAAAGTGGTTACCACTGACAAGCAATATGCTTGGACAGAAGGTTCTTGGCAGCTAGGCCGCGAAGCGGGCAAAGGCCACGAAGAAGTAGCCGAGCGTCCTTTCAAAGTTGTGGCATACGACTACGGCGTTAAACGCAATATTCTACGCATGCTGGCGGATCGTGGATGTGACCTAACGGTTGTACCTGCGCAGACTCCTGCAAGTGAAGTACTGGCTATGAACCCAGATGGTATCTTCCTATCCAATGGACCAGGTGACCCTGAGCCATGTGACTACGCTATCCAAGCCATCACAGAAATTCTAGAAACAGACATTCCAGTATTTGGTATCTGTTTAGGCCATCAGTTATTAGCTCTATCAAGCGGCGCGAAAACTGAAAAAATGGGCCACGGCCACCACGGTGGTAACCACCCAGTGCAAAACCTTGAAGATAAGACGGTATTGATCACGGCTCAGAACCACGGTTTCGCGGTTTCTGAAGACGGTATCCCGGCTAACTTAACGGTAACGCACAAGTCTTTGTTCGATGGCACTACTCAAGGTATCCACCGTACAGACAAGCCAGCGTTCAGCTTCCAGGGTCACCCTGAAGCGAGCCCAGGTCCTCACGATGCTGCGCCATTGTTCGACCATTTCATTGAATTAATCAAAGCCCGTAAAGCTTAATAATTGGAGACATAACGATGCCAAAGCGCACCGACATAAAAAGCGTTCTAATTATCGGCGCGGGCCCAATCGTAATCGGTCAAGCATGTGAGTTTGACTATTCCGGTGCCCAAGCTTGTAAAGCTCTTCGTGAAGAAGGCTACAAAGTTATTCTGGTGAACTCTAACCCAGCCACCATCATGACCGACCCATCTATGGCTGATGCTACATACATCGAGCCAATCACAGTTGAGTCTGTTACAAAGATCATTGAAAAAGAACGTCCAGACGTATTGCTACCAACCATGGGTGGCCAGACCGCACTTAATTGTGCATTGGGTCTTGAAGACGCTGGCGTACTTGAAAAGTACAATGTTGAAATGATCGGCGCAAAAGCCGACGTGATCGACAAAGCGGAAGACCGTGATCGCTTCGATAAAGCGATGAAAGCAATTGGTTTGGAATGTCCACGTGCGGGTATTGCTCACACAATGGAAGAAGCTTGGAACGTTCAAAAAGATCTTGGTTTCCCTTGCATCATTCGCCCTTCTTTCACCATGGGTGGTACCGGTGGTGGTATCGCGTATAACAAAGAAGAGTTCGAAGAAATCTGTACTCGTGGTTTGGATCTTTCTCCAACCAGCGAGCTTCTAATCGATGAATCTCTAATCGGTTGGAAAGAGTACGAGATGGAAGTGGTTCGTGACAAAAACGACAACTGCATCATCGTATGTTCTATCGAAAACTTTGATCCAATGGGTGTGCACACAGGTGACTCGATTACAGTTGCTCCAGCACAAACTCTTTCGGATAAAGAATTACAAATCATGCGTAACGCGTCTTTAGCGGTGCTGCGTGAAATCGGCGTAGAAACCGGCGGCTCTAACGTACAGTTTGGTATTAACCCTGCTGACGGTCGTATGGTTGTGATCGAGATGAACCCACGTGTATCTCGTTCTTCAGCGCTGGCATCTAAAGCCACGGGTTTCCCGATTGCTAAAATCGCTGCCAAGCTTGCCATCGGTTACACCCTTGATGAATTGCAAAACGACATCACTGGCGGTCGTACCCCAGCGTCGTTTGAACCTTCAATCGATTACGTTGTAACAAAAATTCCTCGTTTCACTTTCGAGAAATTCCCACAAGCGGATGCACGCTTAACCACACAGATGAAATCTGTAGGTGAAGTGATGGCCATGGGCCGTACTCAACAAGAGTCTATGCAGAAAGCACTACGTGGTCTTGAAGTGGGTGCCACAGGTTTCGATCCAATCATTGATATCGAAAGCGAAGGGGCCAAAGAAAAAATTATTTCTGAGCTAAACACACCAGGAGCCGAGCGCATCTGGTACGTGGCGGATGCATACCGTATCGGTATGACAACTGAAGAAATTTACGCAGCGTGCAAGATCGACCATTGGTTCCTTGTGCAAATCGAAGACATCATTAAAGAAGAAGCGGCAGTAGCGGCAAGCTCTTTAAGTTCTTTAGATGCGGATCGTATTTACCGTCTGAAGCGTAAAGGTTTCTCTGATGCTCGTCTTTCTACCTTGTTAGGCGTGAAAGAAAAAGTATTCCGTAAGCACCGTCAGAAGCTAAACATTCGCCCGGTTTATAAGCGTGTGGATACTTGTGCGGCTGAGTTCGCAACGGATACCGCTTACATGTACTCAACTTATGAAGAAGAGTGCGAAGCGAACCCAACGGATAAAGAAAAAATCATCGTATTAGGTGGTGGCCCGAACCGTATCGGTCAAGGTATCGAATTCGATTACTGCTGTGTACACGCGGCGTTTGCTGCAAAAGAATTAGGTTACGAAGCCATCATGGTTAACTGTAACCCTGAAACGGTTTCTACCGATTACGATACCTCTGATCGCTTGTTCTTCGAACCAGTAACATTAGAAGACGTATTGGAAATTGTTGATAAAGAAAAACCAAAAGGTGTAATTGTTCAGTACGGTGGTCAAACCCCACTTAAACTGGCTGAAGAATTAGAAGCGGCTGGTGTACCGATCATTGGTACGTCTCCAGAAGCCATTGACCGTGCTGAAGACCGTGAGCGTTTCCAGCAAATGATTCAGCGCTTAGGCCTTAAGCAACCAGTAAACGCTACAGTAACTTCAACTGAAGAAGCGGTAGTGAAAGCCAATGAAATTGGCTACCCATTGGTTGTGCGTCCATCTTACGTATTAGGTGGCCGTGCCATGGAAATCGTGAACAACGAAGAAGCCCTTCGTCGTTACATGACAACTGCGGTTAAAGTATCTAACGATTCTCCAGTATTGCTTGATTACTTCTTGAATAAAGCAGTAGAAGTGGACATCGACGCAGTATGCGACGGTGAAGACGTGGTAATCGGTGCCATCATGCAGCACATCGAACAAGCGGGTATTCACTCTGGTGACTCTGCATGTTCATTACCGCCTTACAGCTTGCCTGAAGATGTGCAAAACACTATGCGTGAGCAAGTGGCTGCCATGGCTAAAGAGCTTGGCGTAATCGGTTTGATGAACACTCAGCTTGCATGGCAAGACGGTGAAATCTACGTAATCGAAGTGAACCCTCGAGCGTCTCGTACTGTGCCATTTGTTTCTAAGTGCATCGGTACTTCTTTAGCGGCTATCGCGGCTAAAGTAATGATGGGCAAATCTTTGAAAGAGCTTGGTTTCACCAAAGAAATCGTGCCACCTTATTACTCGGTTAAAGAAGCGGTATTCCCGTTTAACAAGTTCCAAGGTGTTGACCCAATCTTAGGGCCAGAAATGAAATCCACTGGTGAAGTAATGGGCGCTGGTGAAACCTTCGGCGAAGCATTCTTCAAAGCACAGTTGGGTGCCGGTGAAAAACTACCAACAGAAGGTAAAGTATTTATCTCTGTACGTGATGCCGATAAAGAAGGTGTTGCAACGGTAGCCAAAGGCCTTAAAGCACTTGGTTTTGACCTTGTAGCAACAGCCGGTACGTTCACTGCAATTAGTGAAGCGGGCATCGAAGTTGAGCGTGTTAATAAAGTAGGCGAAGGTCGCCCACACATTGTTGATATGATCAAAAACGATGAAATCGCCATGACAGTAAATACCACTGATAGCCCGAAAGCCATTGCCGACTCTGCAGAGATTCGTCGCAGTGCGCTGCAGCACAAAGTGTATTACACAACTACGATGGCGGGTGCCGAAGCGGTTGTCAGTGCGCTTGAATCAGAAGGTCTGCAAACGGTTCGCCGTTTACAAGAGCTTCATGCCAAAATTTAAATGAAAATTTAAACTGGTTGTTGAATAAGGGCTTATTAGCCCTTATTCTCGTTTAGCACATAAGAAAATAAAAATATTTGAAGTGACGTTGAAGCCTGTATTAAATGCGTCTGTTGCACGGCTTAAATAGCTTTAAGGATTGAATATGCAAAAAGTACCTATGACCGTAGCGGGCGAAAAAGCCCTACGAGAAGAATTAGAGCAGCTTAAAAAAGTCGACCGCCCTAAAGTAATCAAAGAAATTGCCATTGCCCGCGAGCATGGGGATTTAAAAGAAAATGCTGAATATCACGCCGCCCGTGAACAGCAAGGGTTTATCGAAGGTCGCATTCAAGACATTGAAGGCAAACTTTCAAACGTACAAGTGATTGATGTTACAGCCTTACCAAAAACCGGAAAGGTTTTATTCGGTACCACGGTTAAATTAATCGACGTTGAAACCGATGAAGAAAAGCAATATCAAATCGTGGGTGAAGACGAAGCCGATGTACCTAACGGTAAAATCAATGCAGGTTCACCTATTGCTCAAGCTTTGCTAGGTAAAAGCGAAGGAGACGAAGTGGTTGTGCAAGTGCCAAGCGGTGAGATTGAATACGAAATTGATGAAGTGCTTTATATTTAATCAGAGTCTTTAACTTTCAGTAAAAAAGCTCGCTTAATGCGGGCTTTTTTGTG
>CAJXIT010000151.1 GCA_913054055.1 uncultured Thalassolituus sp. | reverse complement strand
TACACGACCCTCTTCCGATCTGATATTTTAAAATTAGAAAGCATGCTGAATAAACATTTAGCCAACACTTAACGTCAGCACAACTAGGCTTACAACCCTTCAAATTCACAAATTGCGTACACATCAAAACCCGATTGTTTAAGGGCATCACCCCCTTTTAAATCCGGCAAATCAATGATGGCGGCCACTTCTAACACCTCAGCCCCCAGCTTTTTCACCAGCTCACACGCCGCTAACATGGTGCCACCTGTGGCGATTAAGTCGTCCATAATCAACACCTTATCCCCTGTTCTGACGGCATCTGTATGCAGTTCTATTTCAGCTTCACCGTATTCAAGTTTGTAGCTTTGGGTCACGGTCTGAAACGGCAGCTTGCCTTTCTTTCTGACCGGCACCAAGGGCACGCCAAGTTCATAAGCCAATGGCGCACCTATAATAAAGCCCCTTGCATCAATGGCGGCCACCGCATCAATCGGCTGGCCTTGATAGCGATGAACAAAGCTATCGATGATTTTTCGGAAGATTTTAGGGTTTTGCAGCAGCGGCATGATGTCTCTGAACATCACCCCCTGCTCTGGCCAATCAGCCACTGTTCTAACCGCTTGTTTGATTTCTTCAGAGTAAACAGACATTTAAATAACCTCAGTTAAATAGCGCATATAAATGAATTCTGGCCTAAGTATACCCTGCTGACCAAATCCGCCAAAATATTCTAACCATTTAGTCAGGTATTTGGTATGATCTTTGACCACGGAATAAATGACAAATCAGGCCAAGATTAGGTGGCACCTCTAAAATGGTGCATAGTCTAAGTGGCCATTAATAATTAAAAAGACAAATCAGTGGGGACTCCTTCCATGCTTGAAAAACTGTTTAAGCTGAATCAATTCGGCACCAATCCTAAGACGGAGATATTCGCGGGTATCACCACCTACTTGACCATGGCTTACATCATCTTTGTAAACCCAGCCATGCTGGCCGATGCAGGCATGGATAAAGGGGCCGTATTCGTTGCCACCTGTCTGGCGGCCGCTGCAGGGTGTTTCATTATGGGCCTTTGGGCCAATCTACCCATCGCGCTTGCACCTGGCATGGGTTTAAACGCATTCTTCACCTACGGTGTGGTGCTTGGTATGGGCCATTCATGGGAAACGGCCCTTGGTGCCGTATTCTTAAGCGGTATCATTTTCTTATTGCTTAGCTTATTTAAAGTACGTGAATTAATCATTAATGCCATTCCAAACACATTAAAACTGGCCATTGCGGCAGGTATTGGGGCATTTTTAGCATTAATCGCCCTAAAAAGCTCAGGCATCATCGTTGATCATCCTGCAACATTGGTCACCCTTGGTGACATAACCAGCCTTTCTCCTGCTCTAACATTTGTTGGTTTATTTGCCATTATCGCTTTGGTTAACCGCAATGTGCCTGGCGCAGTTATGTTGGTTGTTTTAGGTATTACGGCCCTTGGCAGTATCTTTGGTGAAGTATCTTACAACGGCTTAGTATCTATGCCCCCTTCAATTGCACCGACCTTCATGCAAATGGACATCGCAGCGGCCTTTGATGTGGCCTTGTTAAGTGTCATCTTTGCATTTTTGTTTGTGGACCTATTTGACACCAGTGGTACTTTGATTGCTGTGAGTCAACGTGCAGGTATTGCAAAAAAAGATGGCTCTGTGCCAAACCTTGGCAAAGCATTAATGGCTGACTCTACAGCAACGATTGTGGGCGCAGGCTTGGGGACTTCATCGACAACCTCTTACATTGAATCCGCATCAGGTGTAGCTGCAGGTGGTCGTACTGGTCTAACAGCCGTTACTGTTGGTGTATTGTTTGTTCTTTCAATGTTCTTTGCGCCACTTGCAGGCATGATTCCTGTTTATGCCACAGCCGGTGCCATTTTATATGTATCAATACTCATGATGTTCACATTAAAAGACGTGCAGTGGGATGACTTAACAGAAGCGGCGCCTGTGGCGGTTGTATTGTTATTAACCCCACTTACTTTCTCTATCGCACACGGTATTACATTAGGTTTCATCACTTACGTTGCAGCTAAACTGCTTGGTGGCAAAAAAGATGAGCTAACCACACCAGTGACTGTCATTGGTGCCTTGTTACTTGCAAAAGTGATTTTCATTGGATAATCATGCATTAACAAAATAGCTAAATGCTACATACAAAAAAAGCACATCTAATGATGTGCTTTTTTTTGCGAGCAACATATTGATTGCAAATTAAAAAACAAGGTTATGCTTGTATTCAGGTTTCGCTAATACCACGTGGCTCACGCCTATGGCACGTTCTTCAAACCCTCCTTCACAATAGCTTAAATAAAAGCGCCACATGCGTTTAAAGTCTTCACTGTAACCTAGCTTAGTGATGGCCTCGTCTTTACTATTGAACGCCTTTTGCCAAGCATTCAAAGTTTTTGCATAGTGTTGGCCAAAATCATTGAGCGACACCAGATTCATATCCGTATTCTTTTTAGTGGCTGATAACATGGCCTGAATACTTGGAATGCAACTGCCTGGAAAAATATAGCGCTGAATAAAGTCGACATTTTTAAGCGCACCATCGTATCTTTGATCTTCAATGGTAATGGCTTGAATCAAAGCTAAACCATTGGGTTTTAATAATTCAGATACAGTTGAAAAATAAGTATCAAAATATTTGGCACCCACCGCTTCAATCATTTCAATGGAGACTAATTTATCAAACTGGCCGTGTTCTGGCAGTAAGCGGTAATCTTTTTTAAGCAGGGTGATTTTATCGGTTAAGCCTTCGCGCGCTACCCACTCTTTTGCCCATTTATATTGTTCTTCACTGATGGTGGTGGTGGTTACCTTACAGCCGTAGTGTTTAGCTGCATAAACTGCAAAGCCACCCCAACCTGTGCCTATTTCAACCACATGATCGCTTTCGGTTAATTTAAGGGATTCACAAATGGTTTTTAGTTTTTTTAATGACGCTTGCTCCATGGTGGCGTCAGCGGTAGGGAAAATACCACTTGAATACATCATGGTGGGATCTAAAAACTGTTCAAATAAATCGTTACCTAAATCATAATGGGCAGCAATGTTTCTGCGCGAACCTTTGGCACTGTTTTGATTTAAATAGTGAAACCATTTTAAGAAAGGTTTGGTTATTAGGTTTACCACCCCTCCTTCCATGGCGTCCAGTACATCCATATTGCGCACCATGACTTTCACCAATGCGGTAAGGTCGGGGGTGGTCCAATCACCTGTCATGTAGGCTTCAGCTGCACCAATACTGCCACCAGTTAAAATATCTACATAAGCACTTTGATCTTGAATGGTTAACTCACCATATAAATGGCTGGATTCTTGAGAACCAAACTCCAGCTTGTCATCACCATCATTAATGACAATGCGACCCGCATGCAGTTTGTTTAGCTGGGACAATACGGCACGCTTAGCCAGACGTTTCAGTCCAAATGCGCGAGGTTTTTTAATATCAATATTTGCAACAGAGGTGGTCATAACAAATTCCTTCTATGGAACGCATTTACATTGTCGCCAAACTTTAAAGTTTGGCTTTGTATGAGTATTAGTCAGTGTCATAAGACTGTATTTCTGCCTTATTTGGTGTAACAGTATTTGGGTGATCATAAAAAGGTGATCGCTTAACCCATAATTTCAAGGCTTGCCAATAAATACCCAATACCACTTTTACGGTGATAAATGGTTGCCGGATCATAATCTTGCCAAAGTCTTGCTTCAGACTGTATTCATCTAGCATCAAGGTGGCATCAAAATGCTTTTGCGCTTCATTTGATTGAATAAGATTATCCATGTGAACATGCAGTTTTTGACTAGGTTGCGAAAATACCCAGTTGTAGTCCATATTCATTGGGTTAAATGGGCTCACATGAAAGCGTTTTTCAAATTCAAATCGGTATTTTTTTTGTTGCTCGTAAATTGTGGTTTTCGTCTCGCTACCGGATAACGATTCAACTCCTTCTATGGCATGCACATAACTATGGCGTTCACCCCATGGGGTATTGGTGATCTCGGATAAAATGGCTTGTAAGCGGTTGCTAGCATCAAAACAATAATAGAACACCACTGGATTAAAATTAAACCCAAAGTATCTAACATGGCCTAACATTCTCACTGAGTGTATGTCTGGGGTGGTACATTTATGATCAATGTAATATTGATGCACCCTATCTATTACCGCTTGCTTTAAATCCGGTTTTTCTGGTTCAAAAAAGTCTTGGCGCTTGTAACTGACTAAATTAAAGCGTTCATACCCGCAGTACCATTTACGTTTAAAAAAAGCTTCAACTTCATCAAGATCCAAATACATCATAAAGATGGGGTATTTAAATGCATTATTCACCGGGGTAAAACGGCGATGGCGGATCCAGCCCTGATAAATAGAAGAATGCATGGCTGTTGTCTCACCCATATTACAAACTCACACCAAAATCCGCGCATACTTTTAACGCACTGTTAACACCGTCCTCATGAAATCCATTTAACCAATATGCGCCACAGAAGTGGGTACGATTGTGGTTACTGATGTCAGAATGCCTTGCTTGGGCTGCCATGCCGTCCAGTGTGAATACTGGGTGTGCATATTGATACTGTTTAATAATTTTATCTGGATCAATTTCTTGACTGCGATTTAACGTGACTAAAATGGTTTCTGGCGCATCGTGAAAATTTTGTAAAATATTCATGTTATAGGTCACCATGGCAAACTCACTGTGACGCTGAGGAATATGATAATTCCATGCAGCCCAAGCCAATTTCTTTTTAGGCATGAGTTTACTGTCGGTATGCAATACCACGTCGTTCATTTGATACGGTATGGCACTTAATACTTCTTGCTCTGCCTGTGTTGGATCTTCAATCAAACTGAGCGCTTGATCACTGTGGCAGGCAAAGATCACTTGATCAAAGTCATAGCTATCCCCTGCCTGAGTGATGAGAGTGACACCCGTGTCCCTTCTGATCACTTTTTTCACTGGTACGCTCAAGTGAATGCGATCTTCAAATCTTTGTATAATGGGTTTAATGTAGCTTCTTGACCCACCTGTGATGACTCGCCATTGAGGGCGATCATCCACGCTTAACATTCCATGGTTATTAAAGAACTTTAAAAAGAATTTCAGTGGAAAGTCCATCATCACATCCACCGATGCGCTCCAGATGGCAGACCCCATTGGCACAATATAATGATTCACAAAATGCTTGCTGTAGCCGTGTTTTTTAACAAACTCACCCAGAGTTTGCCCTTCTTGTATTTCATCATTATTTAATGCGGATACAGTTTGATCATTAAATTTAAGAATATCTAATATCATTCTGATAAAAGAAGGTTTTAGCACATTGAGTCTTTGTGCAAATAAACTATTTAAATTGGTGCCATTGTATTCAAGGCCGTTGTTTTCATCGCGAACACTGAAACTCATATCTGAGTCTTCACTTGCTACACCCAGCTGATCCATTAATTTAATGAAGTTTGGGTAAGTCCAATCATTGAATACAATAAAGCCAGTATTCACTGGGTAACTTTTTCCACCCAACTGAATGTCTTCAGTATTGGTATGGCCACCTAAATAATTATTAGCTTCAAACAAGGTGATCTCGTGTTGATCTGATAATAAATGCCCACAGGTTAAACCTGAAATACCAGAGCCGATAATGGCTATTTTTTGTTTGTTATTGATTGTATCTGTCATGATATTCGCTTTGTTAAAATTCTATTGAAAAACACTAGACCATGCGTGCTTTTAATTTTTTAATGACCCATCTTAAAACAGGAATATGTTCGTATAACAATTCGCCACCATCGATATAATCTTGGTGCATATAAACTTTGTCGGTAAATAAAATATGAGATGAGCCTTTTACTGCAATATTATTGCCACCATTTAATTGTGGATGGGCATAGTTCATGGTCCAAGTGAGCATGGCTTGATCGTGGCTAATCATTTCATTATGAAAATCAAACGTGCTGTAGCGAACGTTCTCGTATACAGAGTCGCAATACTTAATGAAGTTTTGAATGCCCTCTATTTCATGAAAGCTGTCTTTGAATTGAACATCGTCTCGGTACACTTTTTCGATTAAACCGTCATGAATGTTATTGGCATTTAATGTTTGATAAAGCGTCTTAAAATCATTTACTAGTTGCTTGGCTTGCTCTACAGGCGGCTTAACTTCAGCATTCATAGTTCACCTCGATTCATCATGTTATTAGCCTTGCTTAACGGCTGTGCTTTACCTTCTTCTAATATACGTGCAGGAACAGGGTTTAGATCCCAAATCATGCCAAGCTTACTCATGAGCTTTAAAATGTAATATGAAATGTCCAATTCCCACCAGTAAAAACCTTGCCTAGCAGAAACAGGGAAGCGGTGATGGTTGTTGTGCCAGCCTTCACCGAGTGTGATTAAAGCCAACCAAAAATTATTGCGACTGTCATCCGTAGTATTAAAGCGGCGCTTCCCCCATGTATGGCACAGAGAGTTAATGGTGAAGGTGCCATGGGCCAGTAATACAGTGGAAATACAATATCCCCAAACAAATAACTGAGCACCCGTGGTTTCTAGTGCAGGGGCAAATATTGCTAACATCTCACCTGTCAAAAATAAGCTCACGCCTAAAATGATGGGCACTAAAATGTCGTATCGATTTAAGAATTTCAGCTCCGGAAATTTTGCCCACTCTTTTACCATGTTGTAATCGGTTTTAAATGCGGCATCACAGGTAAACCAGCCCATGTGACTCCACCAAAATCCGTGTTTGATGGGGCTGTGTAAATCGTGCTCTTCATCTGAGTGTTTATGGTGTTTGCGATGATGGGCCGCCCACCATAGTGGCCCCCTTTGAGTGGCGCTATTGCCTAACACGGCAAATACAAACTGCCAAAAACGATTGGTTTTAAACGACTTATGAGAGAAATAACGATGATAAAACGCGGTGATGGCAAACATACGGATAAAATACAGTGCTGCACATATGGCAACAGCAACCGGGCTCCAGCCTACCCAAATAACCGCAATACACGCAAGGTGTACAAGGATGAATGGCATGCAGCGCACCCAGTTCAATTCACGGCCATTGCCCACTCGCTCTGAGCCATGCTCACTGTCAAACCAAAGTTTGATGGTTTCTATTATTGAAAGCGCGGCTTTCATTTGAATACTCCGAATGTTCGATATTTCATTATCATATATAAGGTTATACGCGCTCTAATGACATTTGGTTTACAGCAGTGTCATCTAATTGCTTAAACCAAGCCTTGGTTTGTTTTACGGCCAATGCATGATTCACCATTGGCTGCGCATAACCCAGCTGCTTCCTTTGCACATTGGATGGGTTATGAATGGATTTATTATCCAATGACGCCAATTCCGGCACATATTGTCGAATGAATAAGCCCGTGCTATCAAAACGCTCACTTTGTCGAGTCGGATTAAAGATCCTAAAATATGGCACAGCATCCACACCTGTTGATGCACTCCATTGCCAGCCACCGTTATTGCTTGCAAGGTCACCGTCAAGTAAACGAGACATGAAATAACCTTCACCTAAACGCCAATCAATAAATAAATGCTTGGTTAAAAACATGGCTGCCACCATGCGCAATCGATTATGCATCCAGCCCGTTTGGTTCAACTGGCGCATGGCCGCATCCACTAACGGAAAACCGGTTTGGCCTTGCTGCCAGGCCAAAAATACATGTTCATCATGGCGCCATGGCAATGCTTCTGTTTTTTGCTTAAACGCCTGATGCATACATAGCCTTGGATATAAATACATTAAATGGCGGTAAAAATCTCGCCATATTAATTCACTAACCCAAGTATTCGCTCCGTCTCGGCTTTTATGCCCGCTTACCTCCACTGCTTGGTAGCACTGACGCACCGATAAAACCCCTATTGCCAGAAATGTCGATAACTGACTGGTTCCATCAATGGCAGGCAAGTCTCTATCTTGTTGGTAGTTTTGAATGCGGTGACGACAAAATTCATCCAGGTGTTCATGGGCAGTGGCCTCACAAACATAAAGCTGAAGGTCTAACTCATAATCCAAAGACAGGTTTTTTAAATATTGCTCAACACATTGTGTATCGGATTGAACTTGCACGTTACTTTGCAAGGCTCACCAATCTTCCACGTAAACTCTGATGATCCTGAAGCGGTTGCGTTTGTTACGC
>CAJXIT010000150.1 GCA_913054055.1 uncultured Thalassolituus sp. | reverse complement strand
AGTCTGGCCCTATCCAGCACCTCAACAATCACTCAAAGTAAAACTGTGGCAGACAATTTAAAATTACAAATTCAAGCCCTTTGCAAGCATGTTGATGGGTACACGCTTTAATCTTGATAGGATGTGTCCATATACATATTCAGGTAGAATGGTGCTACACCCATTATTGACGACCCATCGTGCCAGTTCAAATCATAGAAACCACTAATATCACCAGTGAAAACAAATGTGACTACTGTTCAGCGCTATGCTGTTCTTATATCACTCAGGAGCTGGGCACGCTTCGCACCATGGCCGAATTTGATACCCTGCTATGGCAAGTTGCCCACAAAGACATTCATGTCTTTAAAGACGATAACGGTTGGTATCTATTAAGCATGACTCGCTGTGAGTTTGTATTACCTGACAATCGCTGTGGAATTTATGAGACACGCCCGTTAATTTGCCGTGAACATAGCTTTGATGCCTGTGAAAAAGATGTGCCTATTAATGAAGGATGCCAGCATTACTTCACTCAATTCGATGAACTAGATGCATATTGCCGCAAACGCTTTAAGACTTGGGATCAGCGCATAGAAAAGTTTGAAGCCCAGCGAAATAACTGAATCATGCAACAAAGGACCTTTTCGCAACTTTAGTACCAGAGAAAGGCATATAAAACCTAAAAAACATAACTTTTTCATATAATACGCCCTATCCAAATTACGAAGTTAACGCTATATTGATGGCATCGAATCGGGGCAAATCATTGTGAAGTCGTTTTTTATTTTTGCATTTTGGCTAGCACTTAGCACTCAAGTAAACAGCCATGAGATCCCTAGCGCCATTACGCTTGCCAGCACTCAGTGGTGCCCGTACGCCTGCGAACACCAACCTGATCAACCCGGCATCATTCACGAATATTTGACTCAAGTCTTACAAGACAAAGGCATTGACCTAAAAGTCGAATTTAATCCTTGGCATGAATCCGTAGACAGAGCCAATAGCGGCCAGGTCCATGGATTGCTCACCGCAATCCCTGAAGAGGCTCCCAGCCTTTTATTCACTCAAACTCCCACTGCCGATTACCAAGTGTGCTTTATCGCAAAGAGTGACTCGAAATGGCTATATAAAGGCAATGATACCTTAGCTTCAATTAACCTAGGCTCTATTGAAGGCTATGGCTATGGCAGTGAAATTGATGAGTTTATTAATGAACATGCCAATGCCCCTAATATGAAGATTTTGAAAGAAGGGGGCATCGCACAATTAAATGAAATGCTGTTTAACAATGAAATTGATACCTATCTTGATGACAGCCTTGTGGTGCTTTGGCTTTTAAAAGATAGCAACATCAAAGTGAAGTTAGCCGGTTGTTTAAAAAGAAATCCTTTTTATATCGCCATTAACCCAGACTTACCCTGGGCTAAAGATTTTATAAAGATGATGGATGAAAGCTTAAAAGAAAATATTAACTTACACCGCTTAAGCACGATCAAACAAACTTATCGATAAAGCATGGGCTTAATGCAGGGTATCCCATTGAATAGGGGCCTTGCCCAACCTTTTTAACTCGTTATTCACCTGCGTAAAACAGCCCGACCCCATAAACGCCACAAATTCTTTACCCGATTTTGTCGCCCCTAGTGGACTTGGGTGAGATGTTTTAATCACACAATGTTTATTTAAATCGATATTCGCGCAGACGTCATGGGCAAACCTACCCCATGCTAAAAATACAACGCCTTCATGATCACGGTTGATTTTCTCGATACAAGAATTTGTAAACGTTAACCACCCTTTTTTACTGTGACTATTTGCTTGGCCTTCTCGTACAGTGAGCGATGCATTTAATAACAGCACACCTTGTTTGGCCCAGGTTTCTAAATTGCCATACATAGGAATATTCATGCCCGTATCGCGACTGATTTCTTTATAGATATTTTTTAATGAAGGCGGGGTGTTCATGCCATCTGGCACCGAAAAGCTCAAGCCGTGAGCCTGGCCTGCACCGTGATAAGGGTCTTGTCCCACAATCACCACTTTAAAAGGTGTTTGTTTGAACGCATTAAATATATAAGGCTTTGGCGGATAAACCGTTTGACCACACACCTCTTCCACTTCTAAGAATTTAGCAAGTGCATTCATATACCCTTGCTCAAATTCTGCTTGAAAGTGCTGCTGCCAATCGGAACCAACACCATCAATTAACGTATCAAAGTACATATTATTGCTCTGTGTCCGAATCATCTGAACCTGATGGGCTCGAATGATCTTCAGCCTTTGTGTCTGGCTTGGTGATAATAAATAAACGGTACAGATAAATGGTCACAACAGGGGCAAAAAAGACGTTAAAGCTAAATACCAAAAATTCACTGATGGCAGGGCCCAAGGCAATCATTTTACCGATCAATGCTGAAAACATAACATTAACGATTAACAAAAATACAAAAAAGCCGATACCTTTTAAGTAAGTGATATTCTGTTTGGTATGTTTAAAGCTGTTCTTAATAGCCGTTAACGGGGTGTCATCATTGGCGACCAAATACCATTGGCTAAAAGGCGCGCGATATAAAAACCAAATTATCGGCAAGATATAGACAATCATTCTAAAATCTAAACTGCCACTATTAATTATGTTCTGCATTTCTTCAATAGGAAGCAGCAATTGCCCAACGGAGACGCCTAATATAAGCAAAGGAATACAGGCAAGACCGATAATAAGAGACTGCAAAATATAATGAGGCAGTAGTTTTAAACTGGGTAAAAAAGAAGAAGCATAATCATCATCACCATGCTCAGAAAACCGATGAATTAGAACCATTTCAAAAAGTAATACGTAAATCATGATCAGAAATACGATTAAGTCATATATAGAGGTGCCACTCACTTGGCTTTCACTACCTTTTGAAGCTTCAAAAATAATGGGAATTAAGTTTAGGACTAAGCTCACCCAAAATATTTTGTTAAAAAGTCGCCCATAAAAGGCAAGGCTTTGTTTGAAAATATCGATAGCAGTCATGATAAATCTCTTATCCTTAATTAAATTGATTATATCCAGCGTTGCAAATAGATGCGAGCAGATAAAAAAAGCCCGAACCAAGTGTTAACTGGTTCGGGCTTCATGATCCGCTAAAGCAACCTACTTAAGAGGGCGCATGTGCGGGAATAAGATCACGTCTTTAATGGTTGGGCTGTCCGTAAACAACATCATCAAACGGTCAATACCAATACCTTCACCGGCTGTTGGTGGCATACCGTATTCCAATGCTTGAATGTAATCGGCATCGTAATGCATGGCTTCATCATCGCCGGCGTCTTTTTCATCCACTTGACGTTGGAAGCGTTCAGCTTGGTCTTGCGCATCGTTAAGCTCAGAGAAACCGTTGGCTAGTTCACGTCCGCCTACGAAGAACTCAAAGCGGTCTGTGAAGAAAGGATTATCATCACTGCGGCGCGCAAGTGGAGATACTTCCCAAGGGTACGCTGTGATAAACGTCGGCTGATCCAACTTGTGCTCAGCGGTTTCTTCAAAGATTTCGCATAACCACTTACCTGGGCCCCAAACACTTTGTTTGGCTTCTTCTTTAATGCCCACTTGTTTGGCGTATTCTTTTAGTTTTTCTAAATTGTTTTCACAATTTTGAATCACGTCGTTATCAAAGCTTGGATTGTATTTCATAACCGCATCCGCCATGGTGATGCGAGTGAATGGCTGTTTAAAGTCGTATACCACTTCAGAAGTCACATTGCCTTCTGCATCTTTTGTGGTGTTTTTAATATCCGTTGTGCCCATTACATCTTGAGCTAAGGTACGCAGCATATCTTCTGTGGTATCCATTAGGTCATGGTACGTGGCGTACGCTTGGTAGAATTCAATCATGGTGAATTCTGGGTTGTGACGAGTCGACAAACCTTCGTTACGAAAGCTACGGTTGATTTCGAATACACGCTCAAAACCACCTACCACTAATCGCTTAAGGTTAAGCTCTGGCGCAATACGTAAAAACATTTCCATATCTAATGCGTTGTGGTGTGTTTCAAATGGTTTAGCTGTGGCGCCACCTGGAATGGTTTGCAGCATTGGCGTTTCCACTTCCATGAAGTCGCGTTTTTGCAGGTACTGACGAATGCCGTTAACCAATTTAGAGCGAATTTGGAAAAGATCACGCGTCTCTTTACTCATAATCAAATCAACATAGCGCTGACGGTATTTGGTTTCTTGGTCAGCAAGGCCGTGGAATTTATCCGGTAATGGGCGCAGTGATTTTGTTAGCATCACAATGTCTTCGGCTTTAGTAACGTTAACGTATAGTTCACCTTTACCAGACTTGTGCAGCGCACCCTTTGCACCAACAATGTCGCCCAAATCATAAGCTGACTTGTAGTTAATTTCTTTTTGCACGTCTTTAGCAATGTAAACCTGAATGCTATCAGATGTGTCTTGAATTAACGCAAACGGGCCACGTTGAAACATGATGCGACCGGCAACGGCTACTTGGTTGTCTTGCTCTTCCAGTGTTACTTTATCAAACTCACCAAATTGTTTTTGCAAATCACCTGCCACGTGTTTTCGATCAAAATCGTTCTTGTGGCCGTTTGCAGGGCAACCCTCACGTAGCGCATCAAGTTTGGCGCGACGTTCGGCGATCAATTTATTTTCATCACGTGGTTCAGTCATGGTTCTACCTTTTGGTTTTCGCTTCATTCTCGACTAAAAGAACAAAACACTTTAATACTTATTCTGTTTCTAAAGGTGCGGTAGTTTACGAGCACCCTTTTACAATTAAATTTAAGTTATTCGCGCAGAGGGCTGCGCTCCTACAGAGTTAACTCTGCATAATTACAGCTACAACCCTGCTTTTAAGCTGGCTTCCATAAACGGATCCAATGCCCCATCCAACACTTGCTGTGTATTTCGATTCTCAACGCCTGTGCGTAAATCTTTAATGCGTGCATCGTCCAATACATACGAACGAATCTGGCTGCCCCAGCCAATATCACTTTTGGTATCTTCTAAGGCTTGGCTTTCAGCATTACGAATGGCCAGCTCACGTTCATACAGTTTTGCTTTTAACTGCTTCATGGCTTGGTCTTTGTTTTTATGCTGTGAACGCTGGTTTTGACACTGGGTCACGGTGTTGGTCGGTACGTGGGTAATACGAACGGCCGATTCCGTGGTGTTAACGTGCTGGCCACCGGCTCCAGAAGCACGGTAAACATCAATTTTTAAATCAGCTGGATTAATGTCGATTTCGATGTTGTCATCAATTTCAGGTGAAGCAAATACAGAGGCAAATGAAGTATGACGACGACCAGTGGAATCAAACGGTGATTTACGTACTAAGCGATGCACACCGGTTTCGGTGCGCAACCAGCCAAAGGCGTATTCCCCTTCAAAGCGAATAGTGGCCGATTTAATGCCCGCCACATCCCCTGCGGATGCTTCCATTAGCTCAACTTTAAAGCCCTTAGCTTCACCCCAACGCAGATACATACGTAAAATCATTTCTGCCCAGTCTTGGGCTTCGGTACCGCCAGAGCCTGACTGAATATCAAGATAGGCGCTGCTTGGGTCCATTTCACCAGAGAACATACGGCGAAACTCTAGTTTTTCTAACAGGGCTTGAAGCTCATCCAGTTCTGAAACCACATCGGCTACCGAGTCTTCATCGTCTTCGGCCACTGACATTTCTAGTAGCTCTTGGCTATCAGATAACCCTGTGTCCATGCCATCTATGGTATTGACTACCGCTTCAAGGTTAGCGCGCTCTCGGCCTAATTCTTGGGCCTTTTCAGGCTCATTCCAAATGGCACTTTCACCTAGAATCAATTCAACTTCTTGTAGACGTTCCGCTTTATTAGCGTAGTCAAAGATACCCCCGAAGCATCTCGGTACGGGCGGTAAGGTCTTTGATTCGATTAACGATTGGTTGAACTTCCAACTGATTTCTCCAATTGGTCATGATTAGCGGTAAATTTGGTGGGCAATTCTACCTAATATCCCTAACTAAACCTAGCGCCAGACCCCGTCATTTTGTGTTTTTGGCTTGGTTTAAACAAAGAAATGAATGAAACTCACCCTGCTCATAGATCTTCTATACTTAAAACATACTTTGACGGGTCAACCCTATGAAATATCTCCTTAGAGCCTTGATTTTCACCCTGCCACTGACGATTTTTGGCAATGAGAATCCCGATCTGACAACATCAATTAATAAACTGACTCATTTAGCCATGCAGCATGAGGTGTTACAGCACGCCATCCAACAGGACGGCAAAATAGATTTAACAGAAATATTCTCTCGAGAAGACCTATGGATGGCATCCAAAAGCAAACCCATTCATTTGCTTTACAGGCCATTACAGTATTACTTTCAGGATATTATTGATCAGCCAGGCAGCCCATTTGTGGAGTTAATTTTAATGGGCAGCCAAGGGGAGACACTTGCCGCCTTTCCTACCCCTAGCGATTACTGGCAAGGTGACGAGGCTAAATTCATTAACGTCATGGCCGATGAAAGCGTATTTGTGGATCAGCTAAACTGGGATGACAGCACACAAACCATCAGCGCCCAAATCAGTGTGCCTGTGAAAGATCAATCAGGGGAAATGTTTGGGGTGTTAACTGGGGCAATAGAAGCCAGCCTAGGAGATTTGAGTCAATTGAAAACCAAGTAAGCCCTAACCCGCTTACTTATCCCCCAATCAAGCTAAGCACAAGCCCGCATCCAAAGGCAGTCAATCCAATCCAGCACCATATGAACCACTAAACCCAGCCCAAGCAGTCCAATCAAAATGTGTTTACTGCTAAGGGGCTTTTTAAGTGCTGTTAAGGCAACAGGCCAAACTGTCATAACCCCATAAAGCACCATTGGCCACAGGGTATGTAATGGGTGAAACCAAATACTGCACCGACCGGGCGCATAGATAGGATCGGCAACCAAATGATCTATATCCACCGCCATGGTCGCCATAAGCACCATGAAGACGTAAGCCCATTTTAAATTGGGTGCTTTGATCGCCACCAAATAAGCCACTGCAAAGGGCACCACAGCATGCAGTATTAAGTGAATAATAGAGCGGTATTCGTTAAGCCAACTTAGGTTGTTTTCTAGCATCTTAAATCACTAAGAGCGGTATAGGGTTTTAATTAAATGAAAGCCAAACTGGGTTTTTATTGGCCCATGAATTTTAAGAATTGGGCGCTTAAACACCACATCATCAAAGGCTTTTACCATATCCCCTTTATGAAATTCACCTAAATTCCCACCATTTTTTTTGCTTGGACAGGTGGAGTATTTTTTAGCAAGCTTGGCAAAATCCTCGCCTTTGGCTAACCGTTCTTTTAATTCTTCAGCCAGTTTTTTTTCTTTAACTAGTATGTGACATGCACTTGCGATTGGCATATGGCCCTCTTTACGACGAGTATTCATCGCTAGGTTGAGATTAATAATGGGTATTTTACCTTAGTTTCAGCATTGATTAACATAAGCATCGCTTTTAATGCGTGATTTTGATGACCCCGTTAATTACCTAAGTATCATTAGAAGGTCATAGATAAATACTGCATCTGTTGGGTACTCACCAACAGCTAAAGTCCATAAAATTTACCCCATGATTCAGGAGTAAATATTATGATGACACGCGATATACTGTTAATAATCTGCATTGTTTCAATGACCAGTATGTGTGGCTATTTTAGCGTAAATCACGATAGCCAAAGTTCACCTAATAAAACCAGCAGCCAGTCTGTTCAAAAGCCCATATTACCCAACACAGCATTCTTACATCCATTCAGCCATAGCATCTATGACTAATGACATAGATATTTACCGCTAATTGAAGATGGGGCGAATTGCCTGATCACCTTAGGATTACATGATCACCATAAACAATTGTTATCGATAAATGTTGTGATTGTGCGTGATTCTTAATTTTGAAAAAGTCGAATGATTGCGTAAAGCATCCTATTGCATGGAAAAAGCTTTTAATTGATCACAAGTGTTTGCTCTCAACGATATTAAAGTCGCGAGCTGCCTATTCATTATCATATAGGTAACGTTAGATATAAGGTTTTATTTTGAATAACAAAAATAAGCATGATGTTATGTTATGTGAAATCCCAACGCTTACTGAGGTAGTGAATACACAACCCGTGTTCTTAGCAGATGAATTTGAGCTAATAGACGATTGCTTCAATCTTCCGCTTAATAGTATTGGCCATATTAATGACTGTTCCTGCATTTAATGCGAACCAAATT
>CAJXIT010000149.1 GCA_913054055.1 uncultured Thalassolituus sp. | reverse complement strand
ATTTAGATTTTGATACAAACCAAGACGGGACTATAGATAATAATGACATCTATTGGAATAGCGCCTACGGCTGGAGCCCTATCGGTAAAAGTTCTGATTTATTTACAGCTACCTTTGATGGCAATGGTCACTTGATACATAACTTATTTATTAATAGTCCCAGCTCCTATCAACAAGGTTTATTTGGTGTTATTGATAATGCGGTGATTCGAGACCTTGGGCTAACTGGTCGCCTTATGAGTGTCAAGGGCAGAGGGCATGTTGGTTCACTAGTTGGCTATGCAAGATCTAGTGTTATAGAAAATGTATTTAACACGGGTTTCGTGCAAGGGCGTGAAAATTATACCGGCGGCCTAGTAGGGTACTTAGTTTTTAGCCATCTTGTGAATGCTTTAAACACAGGTTCAGTAGCGGGTGAAAATAACACAGGAGGTTTGGTGGGGGGAGTTGCATCGGATAGCACCCCACCATTTAGCATCATTCGTAATGGCTTGAATACTGGATTGGTAACCGGTATAGCGGATATAGGTGGCTTAGTTGGGCGACACTACAATAGCGACAGTACTTATTCTGTAATTGAGAACAGTTATTGGGCCATCGATGCCTCAGGGCAAACTAGTAGTAGTTTGTCTTCTGATGCTGATAACTATGTTGGTTTACCATTGGCTACGCTTCAATGTGCAGTTCAAGCCAATATTAATTCGAGTAACAGCACCTGCGTATCTGCTGATGGCAGCGCAGAAGGCTTAACTACCTCTATCATCTTGTTTAACGGCTGGGAGCAAGCAACGTTTAATGGCCAAAGCCTATGGGATTTTGGCCTCGACTCACAAACTCCAGCAATGATATTCACAAATACTATATACCGAGACGCAGACGCAGACAGCGTGTTTGATTTTGATGACGCTTTCCCATTAAATTTGGCTGCTAGTGAGGATGTTGACGAGGATGGTTACCCAGATGCTTGGCATTTAAATTGTGATGATATTTGCATAAGAAATTCCGGTTTACAGTTGGACCAGTACCCGCAAAACGCTGATGTTTGGCAAGATGAAGATTTAGATGGGCAACCGGACAGCTGGGCCGCAAGCTGTGATACTTCGTGTCAAAATGATTCTGACTTAACGCTGGATACCCATTTGAACGATGCTTATAACGACGGTATCGATGACCTAACCGATACCGATGATAATAATGATGGTGTAACCGATATTGATGCGGACAGTAATGGATTAGTTGAAATCCATAACCTTACCCAGCTGAATGCCATGCGTTATCAGGCAGACGGCAATGGCTTACGGACCAACAACAATGGCGAGCTGGATCAATCCGGTTGCCCAGCTGTAATACATCTAGGGGTATTGGTGAGGCGCTGTCATGGTTATGAGCTTATAGCCGATTTAGATTTTGATAGTAATCAAGACGGTCAAATGGATGCTGATGACGCCTATTGGGATGGGGGCCACGGCTGGAGCCCTATTGGCTACTTTAATAATTATTTTTCAGCCACCCTTGAGGGTAATGGCCATGTTATACGTAATTTATTCATTAATCGCTCAGATTCAAGTTACCAAGGTTTATTTGGCATTACTCAAAATGCGGTGATTCGTAACCTAGGGTTAACCGGCCCGCTCATGAATGTTTATGGGAATTCTGATGTCGGCTCATTTGCTGGAATTGCTTACCTTTCAGAGATTGAAAACGTGTTTAGTACGGGGGCAGTGAAGGGGCGTAGCGATAGGATTGGTGGTCTAGTAGGTTTTTTGAATTCTAGTCGCTTAGCGAATGCTCTAAACACTGGTTCGGTTACGGGAAGGGACTATATAGGTGGTTTGGTGGGGCGAGCTAACTCCACTAGTTCCTCACAATTTAGCCGCATTACGAATGGCTTAAGTTCGGGCTTGGTGACCGGTGAGGGTGACGTCGGTGGCTTAGTTGGGGATAAATCTAGTGACTATTCCGTAATCATCGAGAGCAGCTACTGGGCCACAGATGTCTCTGGTCAAACCACTGGTGCTTCCCAGTCTGAGGACGACAGTTACGTGGGTTTATCATTATCGACTTTACAGTGTGCCCAAGCCAATACGAATGCCAGCAGCAATAGCTGTGTCTCTGTCGATGGCAGCAATGCACCCCCAGTGGTCCTGTTTAAGGACTGGGATCAGGCCACGCTTAATGGTCAGAGCCTATGGGATTTTGGGAGTAATACTCAATTACCTGCTTTAGTTTTAAATAATAATTTATACCGTGATGGAGATGGAGATGGCATCCTAGATAGTGAAGATTTACTTCCTTATGATCATGACAATGATGGTATCCCAGATATTGATGATATCTATTTATTAGTTTCCATTGGTGATTTACTAGATGCAGATAACGACGGCGCACCAGACACCTGTGATGCAGATTGTCTAGTATTGGGCATGACGGCAGATCTAGATGACGACAATGATGGTGTCCTTGATACAAATGATGCGTACCCACTTATTTCACTGAAAGATCGTTTAGATACAGATGGTGACGGTATTCCAAATGAATGCGATGAAAGCTGTATCGCATTAGAGATGGCTGCAGACACCGACGATGATAATGATGGCGTACTGGATACTCAAGATGCATTCCCGCTTATTTCTCTGAAAGATCGTTTAGATACAGATGGTGATGGTATTCCAAATGAATGTGATGAAAGCTGTATCGTATTAGAAATGGTTGCAGATACCGATGACGATAACGACGGCGTGTTTGATACCCAAGATGCCTATCCGCTTATCTCTCTGGAAGATCGTTTAGACTCTGACGGCGATGGTATACCTAACGAATGTGACGAAAGCTGTATTGCATTAGAAATGGCCACAGACACTGATGACGACAACGACGGTATATTGGATGTTCAAGATGCTTACCCGCTTATCTCTCTAGACGGTCGTTTAGACACCGATGGTGACGGCATTCCAAACCAGTGTGGTGAAAGCTGTACCGCATTACAAATGGCTGCTGACACCGACGATGATAACGATGGTGTATTGGATGCTCAGGATGCTTATCCGCTGATTGCTCTTGGTGATCGCTTGGACACTGATGATGATGGCATTCCTAACGAATGTGATGAAAGCTGTATAGCATTAGAGATGATTGCAGACCTAGACGATGACAGCGATGGCGTTGCCGACATTAACGATCGCTTCCCATTAGACAGTGCTGAGCACAGTGACTTTGATAATGACGGCCTAGGGGATGTTGCCGATTTAGATGATGACAATGACGGTGTTACCGATGTGGATGATCCTAATTTAGGAGCAGACAACGGCTCACCTGAAATCATTTCTGTACCCAGCATTGAACCTGCGGCCGTGACCACTGAAAGCGGAGAGGCATTTGAATTATTAGTGGATGATAATTTCTTAAACTATTTCACAACCATTGATGCGGTGGACACTAAGTTTACGTATGAAGTCAGTCTTAACGGTTCGGTATTAGCCATTGATGAAAATGACATCATGCTGATTCCAGCCGGTCGTCAAGCCATTCAAGTAGTGGCGATTGATGCTTCGGGTAATCGAAGTGAGCCTGTTGAGATGGTGGCAGTTATCTATCCGCAAGTGCGATTTGAGCAAGCAACATCAACCATTGGTGAAAATATTGTTATTGAAATCAAGGTGGGCTTAACCGGTGATGCCCCTGAGTATCCTGTTGTCGTAAGCTTCAGTGTGAATGAAAGCAGTGATGTGCAGCAAGCTGACTTGGCGGGTGAGTTTGATATCATGGCCGAGCATCAGGTACTGATCGAAGCGGGTGACGGTGAAACATTAAACCGCGATGGCTTTATAAAAATCCCAATCATTGAAGACAATGAAAGCGAAAACGATGAGTTACTGATTTTAGATTTAACGTCAGTAAAACTTGAGCGTGAAAGTGATGAAGAAATCGAAAGCTTATTTGTAATTGATGAAGCGAATCAACATCACGAGTTGACTGTCACCTATGAAAACCTTGCGCCAAGTGTGAGTTTGAAACTTGAGCAAAATGGTATTGAGGTAGCAAGTGTGCAACAAGACGCTGGTGAGGTGACTATCACCGCTATTGTTCAAGATGGCAACGGCAGCGATGAGCATCAATTTTATTGGGATTTAGTTAGCCTTGGTTTAAATGCACCTTTGAGTGATACATTAAACTTCGAACCTGTCAATTTACCTGAGAGTACATATGAAGTTAGTGTGCTGGTTACGGATAATGGTATTGGCCAATTAACGGGTGGTGCAGTAATTAGTTTTGATGTGGTAGTAGCGATAGTTGATGAAACAGATGGGCGCCAGCTAGACGAAACGGCACAGCCATCATCCGGTGGCGTTGTATCTCTCTGGTTAATATTTATATTACTTGGGTTAGTAAGTGGTGCTAGAGTGAGGCAGCGTTGCTAATTATAAGCACTATGATTTAAGAAGAAGCCTCAATGTGAAAACATTGGGGCCTTTTTGTATCAGATATTTGCATGCTAACTCTGTAGGAGTCCACCCTGTGCGCGATCCATAAGACCTAGGTCTAGTGGCAGTAATAGGGCTATTGAAATCGCGCACAGGGTGCGACTCGTACTGATGGTGTTAATACGGCGCTTGCCCGGCTCCCGTCTGGCAGGAATATCCTGTACAATCCCCCTCCAATATCGAATTGAATTAACAAGGTCACACACTATGACTACTCGCATTGCCATTATTGGTGCCGCAGGCCGTATGGGCCGCATTTTGATCGAAGCCACAGATGCGGCAAAAGACTCTGAAATGGGTGCTGGTATTATTTTACCGTCAGACAGCTTAATTGGTGCTGATGCCGGTGAAATGGCGGGTCTAGGTAAAAAGCTAGGGGTTTCATTGAAGGGTTCAATCGAAGACGCCAAAGATGATTTTGATGTACTGATCGATTTCACTTCACCTGAAGCGACCATGGCCAATATTGAGTTTTGTAAAGCCAATGGCAAGGGCATTGTGATCGGTACAACCGGTTTAAGCGATGAGCAAAAAGCCAGCTTGCAAGCGGCGGGTCAGGACATGCAAATAGTATTTGCCCCTAACTACTCTGTGGGTGTGACTCTTTGCCTAAACCTATTGCGCATGGCTGCAAAAGTCATGGGCGATGACAGTGATATTGAAGTGATTGAAATGCATCACAAGCACAAAGTGGATGCGCCATCAGGTACGGCTTTACGTTTAGGTGAAGTGGTTGCTGAAACCATGGGTTGGGACCTTAATGAGGTGGCCAACTACGGTCGTGAAGGCATTACCGGTGCGCGCCCTCATAAAGAGATTGGTTTTCAAACCATTCGTGGTGGCGATGTAGTGGGTGATCACACAGTAATGTTTGCTGCAGATGGCGAGCGAGTGGAAATTACCCATAAAGCGCAAAGCCGCATGACCTTTGCCAAAGGCGCAGTACGTGCTGCTGGCTGGTTAAAAGCCCAGCCAAATGGTGTGTACGATATGCAGGATGTATTAGGGTTTTAGTCCCATGGATGGGGTGTATCCTCAAAATTGTATGGAACAATTTTAGGGCTAAACGAAAGTTGTGAGATGCAAGACGAGAGATGGGTTCTAATAGTCGCATCTTTTGTATTAAGGCCTCAATGGTAATTCATTGGGGCTTTTTTGTTTTTTATAAAAATAGAAAAGTTATAAGAACTTTACGCAAAGGCGCATGTTTTCTCGGCTATGTCTCAATTGGTCTATTTCAATTGCATGAGTGTCATAAATAAATCGTATTTGTCTAAAAAAAGCATAAAGTTTTTGTCGCGGCTTCCGATATAAAAACCTATCCCTCCATGAAATTAAGAAGGATTTATGAGAGATACATATGGTATTACGGACAGTTTTTTTGCGTCACCTTCCTTGCGTACTCGCTACGGCCCGCATTCTAGGGCTTCAGGCTTTTATCACACTCAGTGATTCCTGATTTAAACAGGTAGTTGTTTAAATCGTTGCTGGTTGTTTGAATATTTTAAATTTGATTTAGCGCTGACTGATCAGTTAGCCACTTGAATTCTATGATTGAATTTAAGGGAATGCTTGTGCATTGAATTTGTCATATTTATTTAATTAATACGCGCAAGAGAAACATTTTTACAATGTTTTTAAACGTCATGAAAAAATTGTAAGCAAGGTGCTGTAAGTAAATCTTATGTGTATCGCTAGGCCTTGTATTAAGAAGTAATCGTAGAGTTTGGAGTTGTATCTATGTGTGGTGTATTGGGGATTGTTTCGGCTAAAGGCCGAACCTTATCTGTGAACGAAAAAACCGTAATCAAAATGCGAGACATAATGAAGCATCGTGGCCCTGACGGTGAAGGCCTATGGATGAATCACTACTTGGCATTCGCTCATCGGCGTTTATCCATTGTTGATTTAAAGCATGGGCAGCAGCCGTTTCAATTAGGCGGCCACGATTCCATGGATCATCAAGTTTTGAGCTTCAATGGTGAAATTTATAATCACCTATTTATACGCAGTGAAATGGAAGCGTTAGGAGTTCAATTTGAAACACACAGTGATACTGAAACCCTAGCAAAAGCTTGGGCGTGTTGGGGGCCGCAAACCTTGCCTAAGTTGCGAGGCATGTTTGCTTTCGCCATTTATGAAGCTAAATACCAAAGGGTTACTCTGGTGCGTGATCCAATGGGTGTTAAGCCTTTGTATTACGCACATGTTCAAACTCCAAATGGTAGTGAAGTGGTGTTTGCATCGGAGCCTTTATCCGTGTTGGCACACCCTTCTATTTCAATGCAACCGGATTGGGTGACAGTCAGTTCATATTTAACGACCATTCGAACCACATTGGGCAGCCGTTCAATGTATGAGGGGGTGAATGTGCTGCAACCTGGTGAGTTAGTGGAAATTGATGTGTCTGATCATCAGCCTCAATTGTCTAGTCGATTTTGGTATCAGGGCAAAAGTGACTCATTGGTTTTAACCCTAGAAGAAGCCATTGAAGAAACTCGCGCGGTTGTAACGGATTCGATTGATAGCCACCTGCTCAGTGATGTGGTGAATTCAACTTTTCTATCAGGTGGTTTAGACAGCACCATTATTACCGCTAGAACCTTGCATCATAATTCAGATCTTAAAACCTGGTGCACAGGAGCGATTCCTGCAGATGTCTCCACTTTTAAGGGTGACCTGAGTGATGTTGAGCATGCTTTGATGGCGTCGGAAACCTTGGGGACAGATCATCAAACTGTCCCTCTTAATCATCGCCAGTTTAACGAGATGTGGCCATGGATAATTAAACAAACAGGCTTGCCATTAAGTACCCCCAATCAAGTTTCTATTTATCATGTTGCCAAACACATAGCAGGCCATGCCAAGGTTGTTTTGAGTGGTGAAGGGGCTGATGAATTTTTTGCCGGTTACGATGCACAGTTATTTCCGTTTGCCAATTATTTAATCAATAGCCAAGGCAAAGATCATCGTGGGCAGACCCCGTTAGATTTCTATTTGCAAATGACCTCTTGGGTCCCCTTACAATTGAAAGGCAAGGTTTTAAACCCGGCGGTAATGAAGGAGGCGAATCAAGATTATTGTTTACTAGAAGCGTTACAGAAAATATTCCCTTCTAAACAAGCAGAAGAGTATGGCTTGGCGCACATGATGATGGCGCAGCGTCAATTTAATCTAACGGGTTTACTGGAGCGACTGGACAGCAGCACCATGTTAGCAAGCATAGAAGGGCGAACGCCTTTTGCTGATGTGAGAGTGGTGGAATTTGCTGATCAAATGCCAATGGATTTTCATTTTGCCATGAATGAGACCCTTGATAAGGTGAATGCAAAGCAACTATTGCGCCGTGCATTTGAGGGTTATGTGCCTGAGCACGTTTTAAATCGCCCTAAGGCCAGTTTTCCTCTGCCGTTTCAATCATGGATGGCCGATCAAGGTCAGGCCATGCTGCAGTCCAATCTTGCAAAAGATGTTTTTCACCCTGAGGCCGTTGCTTTGATCGGGCAGCAAAGTGCTCAGCAGTGGGCAGCGGCTTGGCCCATGTTAAATATCAGTTTGTGGTTGGAATCCATGTGGGGGTCTCAAGCGGCTTTGCGAGCTGCTTAATTAAAGTAGTTGTAACTATAGATGTGAAAAGTGGACAGGTGGTTTTTTGCTCACGATCTGAAATAAGTAAGAATGTCTGACTAGAGACCTACAGGATTTGATGGTTTGCTTGTTTATAAGTAGAATTTTTTTGTGTTTAACGTGGATGAGAAAGAAA
>CAJXIT010000148.1 GCA_913054055.1 uncultured Thalassolituus sp. | reverse complement strand
GGCATTAGCCCAGGAAATTTGTATTACCATTTCAAAAACAAGCAGCAAATTATTTATGATATTTACTTAAATTATGAAAAGCAGGTGGATGAACAGCTTAAGCTACCTGAAGATCGTCCGTTAAATATCAATGACAAACTGATGTACCTACAAAGCATTTTCCAAGGTTTGTGGGACTATCGTTTTTTACATCGTGATTTGCAGCACTTGTTAGAAATAGATGATGAGTTACACAAACGTTATAACGACTTCTTTAAGCGATGTTTGTCACAGGTTCAAATGATATACACGGGTTTACGTGAAGGAAAAATTATCGATGCCAGTGATAGAGACATTCGATCTCTTTCTTTAAATACTTGGATCCTTGTTACATCTTGGTTTGGCTTTATGCATACCAATTTATTGGTAGAAGAAGGGCAAGAAGAAAGTCGTGAATTATTGAACGCGGGCATTTATCAGATATTTGCACTGGAGCGCCCATTTTTGACGGAAGAATATCGCGACCCAGTATCTAAGCTGGTTTCGCAATTAGGTAAGTCGTTAGATAATGTGATTGCATTAAGTTAATCATTTTCTAGAAAATAAAAACCGCTCAGCTGCATCACAGTGAGCGGTTTTTTTATAAATTTGATTATCTATGTGATTTAAGTTTCAGCGTTCACTTGAAACAATCTTAACATTACCATGCCGGCTTTTTTCTCACGGTGTAAGTGCCAGTGTTTGGGGATGGGTAAATCACTGAGTTCACTTTCGCTTTCAATGTAAACCCAGCCATTTGGCCCAATCAAATCTTGATCATTAATTAATTCAATACAGTTAGGTAATAAACCTTTATTAAAGGGCGGGTCTAAAAAAATAAGGTCAAAGCTTTGATCGCAGGTTTTTAACCAAATTAACGCATCCGTTTGATAAACCTGCGCATTGTTGGCTCCAAGAGTTTTAGCGTTTTCAGTTAGATTTTTTGCGGCTTGTTTGTGCTTTTCTAATAACACGGCAGAGTCCGCTTCTCGGGAAAGGGCTTCAAACCCTAATGCGCCAGAACCAGCAAATACATCCAGCACTTTTGCCCCATAAATACTTGGCTGTAACCAATTAAATAAGGTTTCGCGAACGCGGTCTGTGGTGGGGCGCAGGCCTTCAGCATCGGCAATGGGTAGCATTCGGCTTCGCCATTTGCCTCCTATGATGCGCAATCGACTGCCACTTTTTTTAGCCATATGAAATACCTACTGCAAAATCATGAAGCAACCGACCTAGGGTCAGTCTTGATACAACCAAGGTAATAGCGTTTCGGAGGCGTTTTCCCAGTCATCTTCATCCCAGCCTTCTAAGCTTATGAGATTTTTATTGAGCTGATTAACGGGCCGTTGGTAGGCATTTAGCTGCACCAAATATTGGCTCAAACCTGTTGCGTTATTAACCTGTGCTAACCACTTTCTGGCTAGCTGGTGGGTTTGGTGCGCTATCATATCCGAATCCATTTGATCCTGCACAAGGTGTTTCAATTGCTGCGGTTGTTGCATCAATACCGTACTGTTGATTTCACCTGGGCGCCACTTAACGGCTTCTCCGTGCAAGTGTTTTAACAGTTGCAGAGTCATTTGTTTATTAATGTGCAGTGCCTGCTGCATTTTTTGCTGCTTTTGTTTTTCTTCAATGCTCATATTTTCTGGCTCAGTATGAATTTGCTCACCAGGCCAAATAGCAATGAATTGGTTTTGTTCAGCCTGATTGATAATGGCTTGAGGATGGGTAGTACTTGGCATTTCAGCTTTATATTTTGATGGCGGCAACAAGCTTTCCATAATGATTTGGGCACCACGCTCGCTTATGTCACCCACAATACTGGCATGTAAGCGTTGTGGATGAACATGGCTGCGCACATATTGTTGTAATTGCGCGCGAGTAATGGTTTGAGCCGGTCTTTTGGCATCCCCGTAAGGATGGTTCTGGTAGGCGGTTAGCCAGAGCTGATCACTTAATGAAGCGACGGGTTCAACCGCCTGCAGGGTCTTAAGGGCGTGACGGGATAAGCTTGGTCGATATAGCAGCCCCACGCTTTTTTCAATTTGCCCTTTCATTCGTATGGGGTCGGTGTCCAGATGCAGAGTCACTTTTAAAAAGTCCTGATCCAGTGAAACTTGCATAGGGAGTTTGAGTTGTGTGCTTTCAAACTTTAATAGCTTAGCTAACAAACTGGCCCGCCCAGCTTGCTTGCCATCAAACCTTGAGCCCGCTTGATACCAAAGTTGAATTTCAAGGGTCTCGCTAAAATAGGGGCTGTACCAAATTTTGGCGCCGCTGTCGGCATGCCAAATACTGATGCTTAATTTTGGGGCGGGGGGCAATGGCTTTTGGTCCATCTGCCGTGCACTTTGACCAAAGATGACAATCAAAGCGGCGCTGGCCACCATCAGCACATTTAGGCTAACGCGATTAAATTTTGGCTGGTAATCAGTGCTCATTCAGCTTCCTTGCCGTCTTAATATTATTATTGTGCTGTTTGCGGTGTTCTGGCCTAAGTGATAGCAGTATTTATAGACCACTAATGTTAGGATAGACCTTTTATGGCATCAGGTGGAACTAGACCCATGTTCGGTTGGGGAAAATCCAAAAAAAAGGCGGAACAGGTACCGTCACAAGCAGAAGCAGACACTCAAAATGCGCCAGTTACTGAAGAAACCTCAGAAGCTGGCTTTTTTGCGCGCATCAAAAATGGCCTAAGTCGAACGCGCTCGGGTTTAGCCAGTGGTCTTGGCGACTTATTGCTGGGCAAAAAAGAAATCGATGACGACTTATTAGAAGAAATCGAAACCCAACTGCTTATGGCAGATATTGGTGTGGCCGCCACTCAAGATATTATTAATGATTTAACCGAACGTGCTTCCCGTAAAGAATTGGGTGACAGCGATGCTTTGTTTCATGCGTTAAAAGATCGCATGTCAGAATTATTAGAGCCGTGTCATCAACCTCTTGAGATCGATACCAGTAAATCCCCGTATGTGATTTTAATGGTGGGTGTGAATGGCGTGGGCAAAACCACCACCATTGGCAAAATGGCAAAACGCTTCCAAGCGGAAGGTAAGTCTGTGATGTTGGCAGCAGGTGATACTTTCCGTGCGGCTGCGGTTGAGCAGCTTCAAACTTGGGGCGAGCGCAATCAAGTTCAAGTGGTGGCACAGCATACTGGTGCGGATAGCGCATCTGTGATTTTTGATGCTGTACAGTCTGCGAAAGCCAAAGGCGTGGATATTGTGATTGCCGACACTGCCGGGCGTTTGCAAAACAAAGCACACCTGATGCAAGAATTAGAAAAAGTGGTGCGTGTTATGAAAAAGTTAGACGACACGGCACCCCATGAAGTGATGATGGTTTTGGATGCCGGCACAGGGCAAAACGCCTTAAGCCAAGCAAAAAACTTCCAGCAAGCGGTTGGGGTGACCAGCGTCAGCTTGAGCAAATTAGACGGCACGGCCAAAGGTGGGGTGATTTTTGCGCTAGCTAAAGAACTGCAATTGCCAGTACGCTTTATTGGTGTGGGTGAGCAAATTGATGACTTACGTCCATTTGACCGTAACGAATTCATTGAAGCCTTATTTGCACAAGACTAAGTCAGTTACAGTTTAAAAACGCTTACACAGGACAGGGTAAGCGTAATAATAATTAGAATAGAAAAACGGAGATGTCAGTTTGGCAAATGTTCTCTTTGACCATGTGAGTAAAAGCTACGCCGGAGGCCACATCGCCCTTACGGATTTAAGCTTTGAAATTGCCCAAGGGGAAATGGCATTTTTAACCGGCCACTCAGGGGCGGGTAAAAGTACGCTGCTGAAGCTGATCATGCTTATGGAAAAGGCCAGCCAAGGCCAAGTGCTGGTAGACGGGGTCAACCTTGCCCGTGTGAGCCAAAGCAATATCCCTTTTCATCGTCGCCGCATCGGCGTAGTGTTTCAAAACCATCAGTTGTTATTTGATCGCAGTGTTTTCGAAAACGTGGCACTGCCTCTTCGCATCAGTGGCTATACCAGTCGAGATTTAGAGCGCCGAGTGCGCGCTGCGCTAGATAAAGTGGGCTTGCTGAATAAAGAAAAGCAAAACCCCATTGAACTCAGTGGCGGTGAACAACAACGCATCGGTATTGCCCGTGCGGTCGTGAACAAGCCCAGCTTGATTCTGGCGGATGAACCAACCGGTAACCTGGATCCCAAATTAAGCGCCGAGATCATGAATCTGTTTGAACAGTTTAATGATGTGGGCGTATCCGTATTAATCGCATCTCACGATTTACCTTTAATTAATCGCTTGCCACACCGAGTAATTGGCTTAAGCGAAGGGCGTTTAGCAGGCGAGCGAGCGGCAAACTATGAAGCCAGTGGAGGCCCGAATAATGGCCAGTAACAGCTTCAATAAACCCAAAAAAGTAGACAAAGCCAAAATCAAAGTGACGGCCAATAAACGCAGCAGTATTACGGCACAAAGCCAATGGCAAGCGTACCTGCAGCATCATAAGTTGATGGCGGTGGACAGCCTTCAACGCTTGTTATCCTCATTTAGTTCAAGCCTGATGACATGGTTGGTGTTGGCCATTGCGCTTTCATTGCCCATGACCTTGTATGTGTCTCTTGAAAATGTGAAGCAGCTAAGTCGTACATGGGATCAAAGCAGTCAGATGAGCGTGTACTTAAAGCAAGGCACCAAGCAGCGTTTTGCTGACGAGATCACGGCCGAGTTACGCTCTTGGCCGCAAATACAAAGTGCCGAATACATCTCCCCAGAGCAGGCTCTGAATGAGTTCAAAGCCAGTACGGGATTAACCGATGTGATTGAAGGTTTGGAAGCCAACCCATTGCCAGGGGTGATCAGTGTGATTCCTAAACTGGGCAATCAAGATGCAGGTGGTTTAGAAGCCTTGGAGCAATCCATTTTAGAGCAGCCCCATGTGGAGTCGGTGCAATTGGACCTTTTATGGGTCAAACGTCTGTATCAGTTTATGGATTTAGGTCAGCGCTTAGTGTGGGCTTTGGCGGCTTTATTGGGTTTGGCGGTATTGCTGATTATTGGTAATACCATTCGCCTATCCATTGAAAGCCGCCGTGATGAAATACGAGTGGTAAAGCTGGTGGGTGGTACCGATGCGTTTGTTAGGCGCCCATTCTTATACACAGGCATCTGGTTTGGACTAGGTGGCGGGCTTATTGCTTGGATTCTGCTCAGTGCCGGACTTTATTGGTTATCTGGCCCAGTTGAGCGCTTAATCAGTTTATATGGCAGTGAATTTGTCTTAAAAGGCCTAGGCCCTAGTGATTCATTGTTACTAATCTTTGACGGTGTGGTTTTGGGTTGGCTGGGGGCTTGGTTAGCTGTAAGTCGTCACTTAAGTCGTATAGAGCCTTAATCTTTGTCGGGCTAATATGATCTGAGTTTGCCTGAGTGTTGGATTAGCAGTGATTCGGCACTGAACCGAATAGCCTACTTAAAGTGCGTATATCGGCGTTTTTTGAGCATAAGCTTATGCATTTTGCAGATCGTTCATCCTGCGGGACATTGATTTGCATCAAAAGGTTAAATGGAACCTTTTATGGCCTTGGCGCTCTAAATTCTCGATGCTACACTGCAACAACGTTAAATTTGGCAAAAGCCAGATATACACCCAATTTTTTAGGAGAATATATAAACATGAGCACAAGCTTAATGGTCCCTAACATCGCAAGCCTGACGCCAGGTCGTGACCTTGATGGTTACTTGAACGCGATCGGCGGCATTGCTGTGTTAACTGCTGATGAAGAGAAAGCCCTAGCAGAACGTTTATATTACGAAGAAGATCTAGATGCCGCACAGCATTTAGTTGTGTCACATCTTCGCTTTGTTGTTCATATTGCTAAAAGCTACAGCGGTTATGGTTTGAATCAATCTGACCTGATCCAAGAGGGTAATGTAGGCCTAATGAAGGCCGTAAAACGTTTTAACCCTGAAGTAGGCGTACGTCTAGTGAGCTTTGCTGTTCACTGGATCAAAGCTGAAATCCACGAATTTATTTTGAAAAACTGGCGCATCGTTAAGGTGGCGACCACTAAAGCACAGCGTAAGTTGTTCTTTAACCTGCGTAGCACCAAAAAGAAAATGGGCTGGTTAAACGAATCTGAAGCCCAAGGCATTGCCGATGACTTAGGCGTGGCGTTAAGAGATGTACAAGAAATGGAAGGTCGTATGACTGCCCATGACAGTGCATTTGATAGCCCAGTGGCAGATGACGATGATGCTGCTTTTCAGGCCCCTGTGAACTACATAGAAGATCACAGCTTTGACCCTGCCGCGGCCATTGAGCATGCGGATTACGAGCAAGATTCCACCGCTCGTTTGCAAAATGCCATGTCAGAACTGGATGATCGTAGCCGCGACATCATTATGCGTCGCTGGTTATCGGATCAAAAATCCACACTGCATGAACTGGCCGATGAATATGGCGTATCCGCTGAGCGTATTCGCCAGCTAGAGAAAAATGCCATGAACAAGGTAAAAGGCATTATTGAAGAAGTGGCCTAAACCCTTCAATTTAATGTGAATAAAAGCGGCTTAGGCCGCTTTTTTTGTGCCAAAGAGAAGGCAAAAACTAATTAAGTAGCAAGTAGTCTGAATAGAGCGAAGCGCCATCCGGGAGGCTTTGAATGGCAACCTTGATTTCTACTGATACACACGTATGGTGGCCCACCATGAAAAAATATCAAACGATCACCTTATTAGCCGCAACCTTTGCTGGGCTGAGTGTAGCCATCGGTGCCTTTGCAGCCCATGGTTTAAAAGCCATATTGGATGCAAAAGCCTTAGACTGGATCGCCACTGGGGCACAATACCAAATGAGCCATGCTCTAGCCTTGCTGGTATTGGGCTTTGCTCTTAAGCAGTGGCCCAATTGGAAAGGTTTAACTGCCGCCAGCATCAGCTTTAGTCTAGGAATTTTACTCTTTAGTGGCAGTTTATACCTGATGGCCGCGACCCAAGTAAAAGCTTTGGGTATAATCACGCCCATTGGTGGTACAGCCTTTTTAGTGGGCTGGGGGTGTTTAGTCTATGCCGCCATATGCAACAAGAACCCAGATATTGAGAAGCAAGATGTCAGATAGCGATTCTAACGATCTTCCAGAATCCAGCGCTCAGCCCGAAACAACCGAGGTAGAGCGTGATGAGCACGGTGTGCCATTAAATGTGCCTAACGCCAAACGCATTAAGTCGTTTGTGGTACGCAAGGGTCGCATTTCTCCGGCTCACAGAGAATTATACGCTGAGCACTTTGCACAAAAAGGCCTAACCCTTGAAGGGGGGAAGCTGGATTATGCGGCTGTGTTTGGTAACGACAATCCTGTGGTATTAGAGGTGGGTTTTGGCATGGGCAAAAGCTTGGTGGAAATGTGCCAAGCTAATCTACATTTAAATTACATTGGGATTGAAGTGCATACTCCGGGTGTGGCCAGATTGCTGCGTGACGCCGAAGAAATGGGCGTTGAAAACCTAAGAGTGTATGAATTTGATGCCATCGAAATTTTAGCTCACTGCATTCCTGATGATTCTCTTCAGACTATGCAGTTATTTTTTCCAGACCCTTGGCACAAGGCCCGTCATAACAAGCGCCGTATTTTAACCCTTCAGTTTGCTGAAACCATTCGCAAAAAATTGAAGGTAGGTGGTACCTTTCATATGGCAACGGACTGGGAACATTATGCCGAGCAAATGTTAGAAGTGATGGAGTCGGCTCCCGGGTATGAAAACATTGCGGGCAAAGGTGAGTATCACCCAAGGCCAGATTTCCGCCCATTAACAAAATTTGAAAACCGTGGTGAGAAACTGGGCCATGGTGTTTGGGATTTAATTTACAAAAAAGTAAATTAATCTTAGATAAACATTAATTAACTGATACGAATTAGGAAAAGACCATGTCATTAAAAAAAGATAAAGAAAAAGTATTCGGTGGCGAGTGGACAGAAGACAGCATGCGCTTCTTCTTAGAAAGCGAAAGCTATGACGGCACAGATGTGGATTACATTAACATCATGAAAGCTTATCAGCACATGACAGCCGAAACGTTTGCTGAATTTGTTGAGTTCTTTAAAGGTGAAGGCCACAACGTGAGCGCTAAAAACCTAGAGGGTGAATCAGCACTTAGCATCATTGCTTCTCACGAACCAGGCAAGCCTTATGCGGCAGCGCTAACAGCAGCCGGTGCCGTTTAAGTTTTACACTTAAACAATGTAATAA
>CAJXIT010000147.1 GCA_913054055.1 uncultured Thalassolituus sp. | reverse complement strand
GCCAGTTAAAGTGGGTGTGCCAGTGGTAACATTGCTGGGAGGGTATGATCCAACGCTGAATCAACAGCATTCCGTTTTATATCCTGCATTTTTGAGTAACTACGGTAATGTTTATGATTTAAATGAAAATACAATTTCCAGTGATCAATGTGGTATGGATATTCGATACAGCAATGGGGCAATAGAAAAAATTGCGTTGCATGGCAGCCGAGTTCAAAGTGGGTATATCAATAAATTTCACGTGAACTTAGAGGCCAGTCGACAACCAGAGTTTGCTCAAATTTATTGTCACCAAAATGGTGTTAAAAACATGCTGGCGAGCATTGATATTCCTTCGCAACTGCCGGAAATACAAGCGGCTGTGATTGTTGGTGAAGAACATGGTTTCAGGCAACTTGAGCAATTAGAATTGGCTCAACTTCAAAATGTGTTATTGCAGTTTAATTCAGGGGAAGATGTACTACTGGGTCATGATATGCAATCTATTGTTTCGGCTTGGCCAAATCCTGTCAGTCTGAGTGGCAGTGCTAAGACCATATTGGATGAATACAAAGAATACCAATATAAGCGAGACATCATTCAAGCTTGGATAAATAAAGAAACAAGCCCTGCCAGTGCCGATGTAAAAGCATTGTTGGTAGAATTAGGCTTGGATAGTACAAGTTTACCTGAAGGTGGTGTGATTCGATCTGATCGTAATAATGCTTGTTTATCACTGCATAGTGATAACTCGGTGAGCGTTGAAAGAGGGGCATGCGATACTGATAATCAAAAATGGTTTATGGATGGAGTAGGACGCATTCACAGTGTTGCTAAACCGGGGATGTGTTTACTCACTTCTAATTCAAAATCTGAAGTTCAGTTGTGTGGCAATCAGCCTCAATTTATGTGGCGAGAAGATGAAAATCGCAGAATGGTGTCTTTAAGCACAAACCGCTGTCTTGATTACACCGGAGCCGGTGAAGCCATTTTATATGGCTGTCATGGTTACGAAAATCAAAAGTGGACAATAGAAAGTGTGACTGAAAATGCAAACATTTCACAGTTTTCTGGTGGCGTTCTGAAACATTTATAAATCCAGTTGGGCTTAATAGTGAGGCTAGCATCTTTACTATTAAGCTTGTATTTAAGCTATTCTTTTTAAAATATAGTTACCCGTCAATCAGGTTGTTCACTTCTTTTAATTCTTTCTTCAACCAAATGATCGCTGGATCATTATTAAATAATGGGTGAGTCACCATGTTCATTTTTAAACTTGGAATATTTTTCGGGGGTTGTAACAGCTTCACTGGCAACATCTCGGTGAACATTAACGCCATGTGATAAGGCAGGGTCATGATGGCATCGGTTTTGGTGACGATGCTGGCGGCAGCGGTGTAGTTCATGGTGCGGGCAATGTGCTGCCGTGGTGATTGTTTTTTACCTTTTATAATGAGCCAGTCATCAATGTGGTTATGGGTATCTTCTGTGATGTCTGAGAAAACCACATGGGAGGCATGTTCAAACTCCTTCAACGTGAGCTTATTTTGATAGTGCGTATTTTTTTTGCTGCATAAACACATAACCTCTTCGGTTAGCCAGTGTTCGCTGATCAGGTGTGATGGCAAAGTTTGTTGGGTGTCTAAGCCAATTACAATATCCGCTTTGCGCTGTTCTAACTGATGCTTGGATGCGTCTTCAGAAATCATTTGTACTTCTATTTTCACATTAGGCGCAATTTTTTGAATGTGTTGGACAAAGTTAGGTAATACGACCGCTTCAAAAAAATCGGTGCAGGCAATATGAAAAGTACGATCACTGCTGCTGGCATCAAAACTGGCTTGTGGCTGAATGGTGCGTTCGATTAGCTGCAAGGCACTGCGTACTTGCGGCAGCATGGATAATGCCTTTTCTGTGGGCTGTAATCCTTTTTCTGTTCTTACTAATAATGGGTCGGCCAGCTGTTCACGTAATCGGTTTAATGCGTGACTGGTGGCCGACTGACTTAAAAAGACTTTTTGTGCGGCTCGGCTAACGTGGCATTCACTGATTAAGGCTTCAAAGGTGATCAGTAAGTTCAAATCAAAATTGTGCAATAAACTCATAATTGCCTCGGTTTTACGCTGACTCATACCATTGTGATAGAAGAGATTTATCAGTTTTTGGTATGCATGTAATTAATATAAGTATCTTAAGTATGCATTTAACGAATGTGTTTTAAAAGGCTATGCTGAAGTTAATTATTTTAAAAATACAATGGTGAGACCATGAGCGGTTCAAGTAAAAGCGGCGGCGACGCGGATATTCCTTTATATGGGGCTTTTGGCACAACCTTTATGCAATTACCGATTGTGCAGGATTTAGCGAATAGCGATGCAGAAGTGGTTGTAAGCGGTGTGCCATTTGATTTAGCAACCACTGGCCGTGCAGGTTCGCGCTTTGGGCCGCAAGGGGTTCGAGAGGCTTCTGTGAATATGGTTTGGGAGGGCGCACGTTGGCCTTGGTCGTTTGCGCTAAATGATCACCTTAAAGTGGCCGATATTGGCAATGTGTTTTTTACCCATGGTGAACCTCAAACCTTGGTGGATAATTTACAGGCTCATATCACCAATATTTTAAATGTGGATAAAAGCCCGTTAACCATTGGTGGTGATCACTTTATTACGCTGCCCATTTTACGCTCCATTGCAAAAAAACATGGGCCGGTGGCATTGATTCATTTTGATGCCCATACGGATACGTATTCGGGCGGCAGTAAATACGATCACGGTACGTTTTTGCATCATGCAGTTGAAGAAGGGTTAGTGGATACCGAGCATTCTTTGCAGATTGGTATTCGCACCAATTACACTCAAGAAGGTTATCCGTTTGAAGTTTTGGATGCGGCCTGGGTTGGTGATCATGGTCCAAAAGGTGTGTTAGAAAAAATTCATGAACGTGTGGGCAATAAAAAAGCGTATGTGACGTTTGACATTGATGCGTTAGACCCTGCGTTTGCACCGGGCACAGGCACCCCGGTGGCCGCGGGCATGACCATTGATTGTGCGTCTAAAGTGATTCGTGGTTTGCAAGGTTTGAATTTAATAGGCATGGACTTGGTAGAAGTGGCACCAGCTTACGACCATGCGGAAATTACCTCGTTGGCAGGTGCGGCATTGGCGCTGGATTATTTGTATGTACTGGCGGCCAATAAACAGAAAGGTTAAGACGAGGTTTCCAACTTTAATTCATGGTTGATATATCGGGCAGGGGCTGCCCTCGTACGAGCTCACCCTGTGAGCGATTTATTTCACGATTAATTTATCGGGCAAAGGCTGCCCTCGAGCGAGCTCACCTCGTGAGCGGTTTATTTCACGGTTAATTCATCGGGCAGGGGCTGCCCTCGTACGAGCTCACCCTGTGAGCGATTTATTTCACGGTTAATTCATCGGGCAGGGGCTGCTCTCGTACGAGCTCACCCTGTGAGCGATTTATTTCACGGTTAATTCATCGGGCACGGGGTGCCCTCGTACGAGCTTTTATGCCCTTTGGGTGCACCCCGTGAGCGATTCAGTTAAACGGCTACCGCTGCTTCAATTTCATTTAAGTGAGTTAAAAACAAAGTAAATATTTCAGACTGCGATGAGGTATTTAATCGAGTATGAATATTTTTTCTATGCACTTTTACTGTACCCAGGCTGATATTCAATTGATTGGATATGGCTTTAGACGAGTGTCCCTGCAGTATTAAACCGGTAATTTCCTGCTCACGTTTGGTTAGAATGCCGTCTCCAAAAGTGCCAATGGCTTGTTTCATGGCATCATCAGATTTTTCGTATTGCACATATTCTTGCGACTGGGATAGCCAAAACTGGCGCACTAAAGAATTAATGATTGGGTACAGTTCATTTAAGCGATTAAGCTCTCCGCGAGTAATGCTGCCCAACGTTTCGGTGCGGCCAATGGTGATGGCGATGTAGATGCCATCGTTTAGTGGCACAATTAAATTGATTTCATCTTTGAATTTAAAATCTTGGTAAAACTTTTGAAAGTACTCGGTGCTTTCAAAAGAATCGGGGGCTATGTCAATTAAACGGGTAACCGAAGCTGGGTTGCCCGCTTGAATGTGGTTGTACAAAGGGTCCAGTACGTAGCCGTTTTCTAAATACACTTTTAGGGTTGAGCTGTGCTGCGCTTGGTCTAACGGGTAGACCATAACCGGTTTATAGGATTCTTTGTACGCCACAAGAATGATGCTATCAAAATTGCACAGGCCATTTAAAAAGCTGGCCAAGGCATTGGGAAAGCTTTTTAAACGGGAGTGGTCAATTAAACTGGCCAGCTCTTTTGGGCTGCGATATAACTCGTGCATGGTGGCCTCTGCTATTCTGCGTTCGCTAATAATGTGTTCACCGACGCATGGGTCAGGTCAAAACATTTTTTTGCTTTTTCAAATAGCTCGTCCACTTCGGCACGGCTAATGACTAATGGCGGTGAAAGGATCATGCGGCTACCGGTGGCGCGCATAATTAAACCATTTTCGAAACAGTGATCACGACAAATTAATCCCACATCAATGTCTTCAGGGAAACCTTCTTTGGTGTCTTTGTTGTGAACCAATGCAATGCCTGCCACTAAGCCTACGCCATCAATGTGGCCGGTTAATGGGTGGTCGCCTAATGTGTCTTGCAGTTTTTGTTGAAAGTACGGACCAATGTCGTTTTTTACATAATCAATGATGTTTTCTTTTTTCATTAATTGAATGTTGGCCAGTGCCACCGCGGCGCTCACTGGGTGCCCTGAATAGGTAAAGCCGTGGTTGAAGTCGTCATCGTGTTCAATGAACGCATTGGCTACACGATCGCCAATGGCAACCGCTGAAATAGGTAGGTAACCCGACGATAAACCTTTTGCCATGGACATTAAGTCAGGTTGTACGCCGTAGGTTTCACAACCAAACCAATTGCCTGTACGGCCAAAGCCACAAATCACTTCGTCACACACTAAAAGAATGTCGTATTTTTTACAGATGCGATCAATTTCAGGCCAGTATGAATCCGGTGGCACAATCACACCGCCGGCACCTTGTACCGGTTCGGCCACAAATGCGGCCACGTTATCTGGGCCCACTTCTAAAATTTTGGTTTCTAATGCTTGTGCGCATTTTAATCCAAACGCTTCTTCGCTTAGATCGCCGCCTTCGCCGTACCAATAGGGCTGACAAATGTGTTCAACCCCAGGCATCATTGGCATACCTTGCGCGTGCATGCCGCCCATACCACCTAGAGCAGTGCCACCAATGTTGCTGCCGTGGTAGGCGTTTTCGCGGCTAATTAAAATGTTTTTGTAAGGCTTTTTCTTAATGCACCAGTATTGGCGCACCATGCGGATAATTGTATCGATGGCTTCTGAGCCTGATCCTGCAAAAAAGATATGGTTTAAATCACCAGGGGTGACACTGGCAATTTCTTTGGCCAGTTCCGCAGCGGGTAAGTGGCTGGTTTGGAAAAAGGTATTGTAATACGGGAGTTCGTTCATTTGCGCTTTGGCCACATCGGCAAATTCTGTGCGACCGTAACCCATGGCCACACACCATAGGCCTGCCATGCCGTCTAAAATTTTATTGCCTTCGCTGTCCCAAAGGTAAACTCCTTCGGCTTTTTCAATGATGCGTGCGCCTTTTTTGTTTAATGCACCTGTGTTGGTGAATGGATGCATGTGGTGAGCGGCGTCGAGTGTTTGGATCGCCTGAGTGTCCATAGCGGATGTGTTTTGCTGGCTCATGACGGTCTCCTTTAGATAGGGTGGCATTGAATGAATGTCTTTATTTTGTGATCACAAAATGCAAATGTCAATGTCGTGGGCGGTTTTTATGATTAATAGTCAGAATAGGTCATAAAACCTAAGGGCTTAAGCTTAAACCTTAGGTTTGTTTACTAGGCTGGCGGTTAAGGCGCTGTGTATTAACGAGCTTGATTTGAGTGGTCAATGAAGGTTTGTAGGCGTTCAGGTGTGCTGGCAAAGGCGATGCCTTCACGAATATCGGCCTGAATGGCCATTTGCAGGGCAAATGGGTCTTGGGCGCGAATGGCGTCCATGGCTTCGGTATGGCGATCTACCACGTAAAATTCTTCAAGCTTGCCGGTGGCAAGGCGCATAAAGGGCCCAAGTTGTAGCCAAAGGCTTTCAATTAAGGGCAGGCAGACTTGATGGGGGTTGGCACCATATAGCAGGCGGTGAAAGGCCTGGTTAAGTGGGCTGATTTTCTCCAGCTCGCCATTTGCAATGGCCACATCCCCTTCGTCGTTTAAGGCTTCTAGCTGTGCCAGTATCTCTGGGGTGATGTAGGGTAACGCTCTGGCCGCGGCGTGTGGCTCAATGGCGATGCGGGCTTCGCAAAGCTCATTAAACTTAAGAGCTGTCATTTTAGGGATCATCACGCGGCGGCTGGCATTGATTTCTAAGGCATTTTCAGCGGCCAATTGGCGCATGGCTTCACGAATGGGCATGGGGCTCACATCCAGCATCTGTGCTAGCCCACGTATGGTTAAAGCGCGGCCAGGCAGTATTTCGCCATTCATCACGGCGGCGCGCAGGGTCTTATATACCCACTGGGCTATAGTTACACCATCGGTGCGCTCAAGTAATGTAATGGTGATTGGAGACTTCTTATCCATTGTTGTGACAAGCATTCTTTAGTTTCAGTGAGAAGCTGGCTATTAAATTGGGTTTAAGCCCATTTATCAACAAAAATAATGTGAAATAGTGCTTTTACGTGATCACAAAATTGCACTGTTCGGATATAAGTCGTATAAAAGCATATAAAGACGCTGTGACCACACGGCCAGATAATTGATGATGAGAGACCTTATGTCTTCGACAACCCACTCAAATGACTTTGATTTTTTTATTACCGATTTAAACGGTAATCAGCGTGGTAAGCGCTTACCAGGCCCATCATTCAAAAAGATCATGAAAGAAGGCATGAAGCTGCCAAGATCCGTTGTTGGTTTGGATATATGGGGAGACGATTGCGCGGGTAATGGCTTGGTATTTGAAACTGGCGATAGCGATGGCATTTGCATGCCGGTATCAGGTTCTTTAACGCCTGTGCCATGGGCAAAGCGCCCCCACGAACAAGCATTAGCCATGATGTTTAATCCAGATGGTAGCCCATTTTTAGCCGACCCAAGGCAAATTCTGGCAGATGTGGTGGCTCGGTATGAAGCGAAAGGCATCACAGCCGTAGCCGCCACTGAATTAGAGTTTTATTTGATGGACATTAGCAGTGAGGCCAAGCAGCGCCCACAGCCTCCTGTACTCACCCATGGGCATGGCCGTGAAATCTCTACGGTTGATGCGTATTCCATTACTGAGCTAGATGGCTTGGCAGACTTCTTTGCCGATGTGCGCGAAGCCTGCGCCATACAAGGGATTCCGGCGGATACCATTATCTCAGAGCTGGGCCCTGGCCAATTTGAAATCAACTTGAATCACATTAATGACCCTTTATTAGTGGCTGACCAAGCCATTCTATTTAAGCGCTTGGTGAAAGGTGTGGCGCGTAAGCATGAGCTGGCTGCCAGCTTCATGGCCAAGCCATATATGGATCAAAGCGGAAACGGCTTTCATGTGCATTTCAGTTTATTGGATGAAAACGGCGATAATATTTTTAACAATGGCGCACCAGAAGGCACGGATACTTTAAGGCATGCCATTGGCGGTTTGATGACATGCATGGCAGACAGCATGTTGGTATTTGCCCCTAATTTAAATTCGTACCGACGGTTCCAAAAAGGCGCCCATGCGCCTACGTATGCAAGCTGGGGCTACGAGAACCGTACCGTGGCGTTACGAGTACCTGAAAGCCCAAATGTGGCCCGTAGGATCGAACATAGGGTGTCGGGGGCTGATGCGAATCCTTATTTGGTGTTGGCTTCTATCTTATCCGGTGCTTTGCACGGCATTGAAAACAAAATTGAACCCCCTGCACCGGTTGAAGGGGATGCTTATAGTGCATTTGATGACGGGCGGGCATTGCCAAATACTTGGGATAGCGCTATTTCAGCCATGGAAAGCAGTGACCTAATTAAAACCAATATGGGTGACGAATTTGTACGCGTGTTTGCGGCGGCTAAACGACAAGAGCAAGACGCCATTAACGCTAGGATTTCAGATGTTGAGTATGAATCGTACTTGGGTGTGTTATAACCTTTAACCCGTTAAAATAGCCTGTATTTATGGGGATTATAGCCATAAATGCCAAAATACCCCCGCGGGGGTATTTCAGTGTAAAGTGGGGTTACGTAGATTAACCCTACACTAAAAATGAATATAAACAGCCAGCTTTTCACGATCACGATGAGTTAGGTTGCGTGCAAAAAAAACGGCATTGCTAATAGGCAGTGC
>CAJXIT010000146.1 GCA_913054055.1 uncultured Thalassolituus sp. | reverse complement strand
GTCTTTTAATGCGGTGAATTCGTTACGGATTTTAGGCCGCTGGATGCGTATGTTTACTATTCCAAATCAGTCGTCAATTGCAAAAGCATGGCAAGAATTTGATCAAAATGGAAAGCTAAAAGATTCGGCATATCGTGATCGTGTGGTGGATGTATTAGAAGAGTTGTTTAAAACAACGCTATTAATGCGCGAACAAAGCCAGTATTTAACGGATCGCTTTAGTGAGAAAAAAGCCCAATTGCTAAAATCCCATGACCTAGCAGGTCAGTCTGGGGCGATTGAAAAGCACGCCGTGAGATTAGAACGTGATTCCAAATCACCGGAAACGCAGCAAAGTAGCTGTTGTACTAAGGCTCAGGCTAACGACAAAAAAACAGCATGCTGTTAATGGCCTGAATCAGAGGGGAAGTCACTCCTTGCAATGAAAAATGGTTGAGTCTAATGAGTAAGAAGCCTGAGAGAGTAGCGAGGTTTTACTGTGGTTTATGGGAGCTAAACTAGATCAGCGATGTATAAATATGGATACGCTATTGCAATAGAATGTCTGCAAAGAGCAAGTAATAATTGAATAGGGCACTATGCTAGCGTAGAATTTTACCGCTTAATTTGAGACTTATATAAGTAGTGAATACAAGGATGTTGAATACATGAAGCTTATATTGCTGTTATTCTTTTCGAGTGTTTCATATGCAGAACTACAGGCACTTGATGACTTGGGGGAATACCGAATAGCGGTTCAAAAATCGGTTGGCACCGAGCTTGATCCTGCAGCTGTCATTAATGACACGCTGGAGTTAAGGTCCTCTACTCAAGGTCAAACTGCGATCCCTAAACCTACAGTCATACCAGAGATAGGGTCAAGCGAATCTGTCACAAGGGAAACGGGCCATACTCATTTCGTGCCCGCTTTTCAGGTAGAATTTCAAAGCCTTTCAAATTCGAACTTTTAATCTTTTAGTTCCGCTTATCTAAGGTAGCAACGCTTGAGCATCATAATAAATATTGGGCGCTTTCTTCAAAAAGTAGTCTGCATCTAGCTCATCCACATATGCCACGTTAAACGTGGCAGCTTCATATAACCAAAATATTTGATTGTCTTTTTCAACCGAATAACGCCACTGGTATTTCACTTGGGCCCAATTGTTATTGAGTTCTCCCACGTGGTGCAGTTCCCCTTGGGTATCTTCAAAATGAAGGTTAACGCCATTGGTTCCTGTTTTAGTATTTGAAATAACTAAGTTATCTAGCTTAATCGCCCTGTTTGTTAGCATCGACTTTTTTAACGTACGGCCTGCGTGGTTACCGGATGATAGTTGTGCATCACCACTAAAATTCACGGCATGCTGATCCACAATGCACTGTGCTTCTAGTACCATAAATTGTGGATTTGTAGTGATGGCGTATCGATCTTCAATGGCGGCTCTTAAGGCACTATGTTCATCAGTGCGCTGGCTTTTATCCCACTGTTTTAATACAACTTGAAATATCAGGGTTTTCAAAGGCGTTCCATAAGTGCTGAACCAATATATTGGCTATTGCTAATCTATAAATGCCATTCTAACAATGCACGCTTTTAATGGTAAGGGTTTAGGTAAACAGAATCATACCTGTGAGCCAGAAAATGTTTTATAGTGCGTTTAAAATAGTAAACATGCCTAAATACACGGCATTTATTCAATAGAATAAAAGGGTTGAATATGGAATATCGCAAGCTAGGCCGTACCGATTTAGACATTAGCTTAATTGGTTTGGGCACCATGACTTGGGGTTGGCAAAATACTCAAACGGAAGGCTTTGAGCAAATGGATTACGCATTGGAACGTGGCGTAAACTTTTTTGATACGGCTGAAATATATGCCATTCCTCCTAGTCCTGAGCGCTATGGTGCCACCGAAACCATCATAGGCAATTGGTTTGCCGCTCGGGGTAATCGCGATAAAGTCATTTTAGCATCAAAAATTGCAGGCCCTGGCATGCCTTGGTTGCGAGATGGGGATAACCAAATAAACCGCCGCACGGTTTTGGTGGCGGTTGAAGATAGTTTAAAGCGTTTGCAAACGGATTATATCGATCTTTATCAACTGCACTGGCCTAATCGAGGTTCTTATCATTTTGGAAAAACGTGGAATTTTAATCCAGATTTTGATGCTCAAGCAGAAGAAGATAACTTTTTAGAAGTGTTGACCACATTAAATGAGTTGGTTACCGCCGGAAAAATTCGGCATGTAGGATTATCAAATGAAACAGCGTGGGGATTAACAAAGTGGTTGCAAGTGGCTAAAGATAATAACCTGCCACGAATGGCATCTATTCAAAATGAATATTCATTATTGTGCCGTCACTTTGAACAAGACCTAAGTGAAATCGCCATTCACGAAGACGTGGGTCTACTAGCGTGGTCACCATTATCACGTGGGATTTTAAGCGGTAAATACTTAAATGGCGCTAAGCCGGAAGGCGCGCGTTTAACACTGGAAACACGCCCAGAGCATAGAATAGGGACACAGGTGGATGCCGCCACACAAAAGTACATTGATATTGCCGTTCAGCATGAATTAGACCCATGCCAAATGGCATTGGCGTTTGTGAACCAGCAGCGCTTTGTGAGCTCTACATTAATTGGTGCTACGAATATGGATTATTTAAAAACCAATATTGATTCAATTGATGTGAAGTTAACGGATGACGTGGTGGAAGCCATTCAGCAAGTCAGACGTGAATACCCATTGCCGTATTAGTATTTGATTGCATAAAAGCCTGTCTTTCGACGGGTGGGGGGGCATACCAGAAGAGAGGGACGAGCTGTCTGGTATCCACCTATGATCTTGTAAAACAGATACCCGACTTCGCGGAAATGACGCTTGTCACTATAAATGTGATTGCTACCCTAAAATAAAAAAAATCATTGTCATACAACTGTCTGAAAACCGTCACATAACCGTAAAGCCATTGGCCAACACTACTCCTTAGTTACTGTTAAGGAGGCGAGCCCTGGTTCGCAAACAGCTTATGAAAATTGCCATTGCCGGTACAGGCTATGTAGGCCTTTCCAATGCCATGCTACTGGCGCAACACAACGAAGTGGTTGCGCTAGACATAATGAAAGACAAAGTGGCGTTATTAAACGATCGGCGCTCTCCCATTGAAGATGCTGAAATCTCAGACTTTTTACAAAACAAGTCTCTCAACTTTAGAGCCACCTTGGACAAGTATGACGCTTACCAAAACGCCGAATACATCATCATTGCAACACCAACCGATTATGACCCTGATACCAATTACTTTAATACCAGTTCAGTGGAAAGTGTCATTCAAGATGTTATGGCCGTTAATAAAAATGCCATTATGATCATCAAATCCACCGTGCCTGTGGGTTTTACCCAGAAAGTAAAAGAAACCTATCAATGCGATGACATTATTTTTTCACCGGAATTTTTGCGGGAAGGTAAAGCCCTTTACGATAACCTGCACCCTTCTCGCATTATAGTTGGTGAGCAATCTGAACGAGCCGAGTTTTTTGCTAAGCTACTAGAGCAGGGGGCAGAAAAACAAAACATCGAAAAATTGTTTGTAAACAGCACTGAGGCGGAAGCGGTGAAACTGTTTTCAAATACGTATCTGGCCATGCGTGTGGCCTATTTTAATGAGCTAGATACTTATGCCGAAACCCATCACTTAGATACCAAGCAAATCATTCAAGGTGTGGGTTTAGATCCCCGCATTGGCGATCACTATAATAATCCATCATTTGGTTATGGTGGTTACTGCTTACCAAAAGACACGCAACAGTTATTGGCAAACTTTAAAGACGTGCCTAATAATATGGTACGGGCCATTGTAGATGCCAACACCACACGTAAAGATTTTGTGGCCAATTCCATATTACAACGTGATCCAGAAGTGGTGGGTATTTATCGTTTAGTCATGAAAACCGGCTCTGATAATTTCAGGGCGTCCGCCATTCAAGGGGTAATGAAGCGGATAAAAGCCAAAGGCATAAAAGTCGTGGTGTACGAACCCGTCTTACAAGAAGCAGAATTCTTCCACTCAGAAGTGATATCCGACTTAGATGAATTTAAACGCATGTCGGATGTGATTGTGGCCAATCGCTTGGAAGACATTTTAAGTGACGTAGAATACAAGGTGTATACGCGGGATATTTTTGGTAGTGATTAGATTAACGGTTTCGTTTTAACTAATCATTATGGTGAAAAAAGGTTATAGACCTTTGTTCACCATGTCTTTAATAATGCGTGCTTTTACAAAGTGATCCAGTTTGTGAGTTTGAATCCACCAAGTGGCAGCTTCCATCAGCAACTCGGGGTCGTCGTTTTTATTAGCAAAAAATGCATAAAACGATAAGCCTACATTGTCTCCTTTGGCCGCGATTTTTTTATCACATACTTGGATGATTTTATTTCTTAAGGTTTGTCGCATGGTCATTCGCCATCTAAGCTGGTTAGAAATGAGCTTAATAACCCATTTAATTGATTTTTTTCACTTGCGGATAATCCGGACATGATCCTGTCTTGGGTTGCCACATGGTCAATGATTGCGGCATCAATTTTTTTAAAGCCATTCGGGGTCAGAGCTATGATGAATCCGCGACCGTCATCGGGGTTTTTTAGTCGCTCTACCAATCCGACCTTACATAATTGATCAATACGATTGGTCATGGTACCCGAGGTGACCATCATTGCGTTGAGCAATTCATTAGGCGAAAGAGCGTACCCAGGTCCTGATCGCCTTAATGTGGCCAGCATATCAAATCCCGCTGGGCTTAAATCATGTAAGGCAAAGGTTTTCCCCATTTCCTGGCTTAGGTGTTGGGTTATGCGTTTGAACCGACCAATAATGGCCATTGAATCCACATTCAGCTCAGGTTTTTCCTGATTCCACTGACTAATTATCGTATCTACTTTATCCATAGGTTGCATCATGTCAAAGATATATCTTGACGTCAAAGTAGTTTGCAACTATCTTGATGCCAAGATACTTATGGTGATGCCCATGAGACTGAACCCCGATTTATTAATTACAGCGCTTGCCCCCGTTATTTGGGGGACCACTTATTATGTGACCACAGAGTTTTTACCTGATAACTACCCCATTACAGTGGCAATGTTAAGGGCGCTACCAGCTGGGCTCTTTTTGTTAATGTGTATTCGAAAGCTGCCTCAATTTAGCTTTTTACCAAAAGTATTAATTTTGGGTGCGCTGAATTTTTCATTATTTTGGTGGTTATTATTTGAATCGGCATATCGACTGCCAGGTGACGTGGCAGCCACGGTGGGAGCCGTGCAACCGTTAATTGTAATCGCTCTTTCCAGGGTTTGGTTAAATAGTAAAGTACACGGTGTTGTTATATTCAGTGCTGTGGTGGGGATGGTAGGGGTCGGGCTATTAATTTTAACACCAGCTGCAAAACTTAATTCCGTTGGCATTTTGGCCGCATTAGCTGGTGCCTTAAGCATGGCGATGGGAACGGTATTAAGTCGTCGTTGGCAGCCTGAAGTCTCTTCTCTTACGTTCACAGCATGGCAATTAATGGCAGGCGGGTTGTTACTGTTACCCGCGGCGCTATTGTTTGAACCCGCATTGCCAGCGCTTTCGAGTATGAATCTGCTCGGCTTTGTGTATTTGGGTACGTTTGGAGCGGCACTTAGTTATTTATTTTGGTTCTGGGGGATTAAAACACTCTCTCCAAATGCAATATCAACATTAGGTTTTTTGAGTCCCGTTGTGGCCATCGTCATTGGTTGGGCATGTTTGAATCAAACTTTAAGTCAGCTTCAGATCTTTGCTATCTGTCTTGTGGTATTCAGCATTTGGTCAACTCAGCAAGCTCCTCTAGTAACTCAATTGATACGGATAATTAGCAAACGTTATCAATCATTAATAGCAAGTAACAAATCAATTCATTAAATATATTCATAATTAACTGTAAAGGAAATCAAGCATGAAAATAACAGTATTTGGTGCCGCAGGAGATGTGGGTAGTCGCATCGTAAAAGAGGCCTTGTCACGAGGTCATTCAGTAACCGCAGTGGTTAGAAAAGAGGCACAGCTGAACATCTTTCAGAAAGGGGTTGATACTAAAATAGGGTTTGCCAACTTGATTGAAGATGTTGAAAAACTTTTAATAAATCAGGATGTTGTCATAAGTGCCATTCGACCAGCCCAAGGCCGTGAAATGGAATTACCCACTTCTACCCATGCTTTATTAACAGGTGCAGGCAATAGCCAAGTTCGCAGTGTCATAGTGGGTGGCGCAGCAAGCTTAGGCATTCCAGGTAAATCGACAACAGTTCTCACCGAACCTGGTTTTCTACCTGAATCTGTCGTTAATATCGCGACAGCATGTTCCAAACAGCATCAAGTTTGCATTAACCATGATAATCAAAATTGGTCGTATGCGAGCCCGTCGGCCATGCTGAGGCCCGGCACCCAAACTGGAGAGTTTAGAGTTGGTAATGATGAACTTTTGTTTGATCTTACTGGGATATCTCACATTTCTATGGAAGATTTTGCCATTGCACTTATTGATGAAGCTGAGCAACCTAAGCACATTGCAACACGGTTCACTGTCGGTTATTAGGGTTTGAGTAATTCGAAAAAATAAGTTGGCAAGTCATGCAGTTTTCTTCAAAAAATGAAGGGGTTAATTACAGAAGAGTTTAGACATGCGTAGAAACGCAAAAGGCCAGATCACTATCTGGCCTTTTTGTTAGCAATTTATATTGCAAGCTAGGGGTTCTCTAAATAGATGTAGATGAATGAATCACCAGGGACGTTATCTATTTATTAAAATGGCTATTGCAATATTATAAATATTAATCAGTAAACGTTGCTAAGCGTTGTTGTAAGGTTTCTTTTGCTTCCGAAACCATACGGCTGATTAATTCCTCACAAGTAGGGATGTCGTTGATCACGCCAATCACCATGCCTGCTGTCCAAATACCATCATTGATGTCGCCGGCTTCAATGCAGCGTTCACGGCCACGTACACCGGCCACTAAAGGTTGTAGTTCGCTAAAGTCTGTTTCACCTGGACGAGCTTCAATTTCAGTCACTTGGGTTGCGATGTCATTTTTGAATACACGGGCGGTATTTTTTAGGGTGCGGAACATCAGGGTTGTTTGTGTTTCGTCAGCATCAACCATGGCTTGTTTCATATTTTCATGAACAGGGGCTTCTTGCGTAGCAACAAAACGTGTGCCCATGTTGATGCCTTCTGCTCCTAGCGCCATGGCTGCAGCCATTTGAGTACCTGTTCCGATACCACCCGACGCCACCATTGGTATGCTCAGCTTTTTAAAGGCTGCTGGTAATAATACTAGGTTGGTCACATCGTCTTCACCTGGATGGCCTGCGCATTCAAAGCCATCAACACTGACGGCATCACAGCCTACTTTTTCAGCTTTAATGGCGTGACGTACAGAAGTACATTTGTGTATCACTTTAACACCGGCTTCTTTAAAGGCAGGCATGAAGGGTTCAGGGCTACGGCCGGCGGTTTCCACAATTTTAATGCCGCTTTCGATGATCACTTTCACATACTCTTCGTACGGGGGCGGCTTGATTGCAGGCAGGATGGTTAAATTCACACCGAAAGGCTTGTCCGTCATGGTGCGGCAACGTTCAATTTCTTTTTTTAGATCTTCAGGGGTAGGTTGGGTTAATGCTGTTATTAAACCTAGACCGCCGGCATTGGATACAGCAGAGGCCAGTTCCGCTAAGCCAACCCACATCATGCCACCCTGTATAATTGGGTATTGAATATTAAATAATTCAGTGATTTTTGTTTGCATCATCGCATCCTTAATTATTAACGTTAAATTTCGGCAAAGCCCAATATTATACGCGTGTTTATTCTTACTATAGTCGCTTGTGAGACTATTAATTAGGTGGGCATATTATCCTTAAGGCCAGCCAAATCTGAATGACGTAATCTCACACATATTTGATAGTTTATAACAATTGTGCATAATTCCCACAAAGATGATTAAGTAAATATTTAAACTGATAACCGGCTGAATAAATGCGATATACCAGTAAAAATGCCATTTCTATCAGTATTGAATTTGTGCACTTAGCGCTGTCAAAGCTTTCAGTTGAGCAAAGCCTGATTGATGAATTGTTACATACTTGCCGTATCCCTAAGCATTTATTAGATGAACCCAGTGCGCGCGTATCCTTGTTGCAATTCGCCCAGCTAATGGGGGGGCTGACACAAGCCACCAATGATGAATACATTGGTCATGGAACTTCAGCTTTGCCGGTGGGCAGTTTGTCATTGTTAACCCATTGGCTAGTGGCGGCCGAGACACTTGATCAGGCCGCTGAGCGAATCACACGGTTTTATGAAATGATGGGGCAGGGGCAGGCGATTCATAGTGTCTATGATAGTCAAAGTATTGTGTTTGAAATAGATATTCCGGCTGATAAGTCG
>CAJXIT010000145.1 GCA_913054055.1 uncultured Thalassolituus sp. | reverse complement strand
TCCGGCTTCAACCAAGATACGATGATCACATAAGCTGAATAGGCCAAAACTAACAGCAATCCGGGAATCAAAGCACCCATGAATAGGTCGGCCACGGAAATAGTTTCTGGACTAAAAATTCCCATTTTTAATTGGGCTTGCTGATAAGTGCTGGATAATACATCGGCCAATAAAATCAGGGCCATGGAAGGGGGGATAATTTGTCCCAAAGTGCCCGTGGCGCAAATGGTGCCAGTGGCTAGGGAAGGGCTGTAGTTATTTTTTAGCATGGTGGGCAGGGTGATCAAACCCATGGTCACCACGGTGGCGCCAATAATACCGGTACTGGCGGCCAATAAGGTGCCTACAATAATCGTAGAAATGGCCAAACCACCGCGCATTTTGCCGAACAAGCTGCCCATGGTGTTCAATAAGTTTTCGGCAATGCGGCTTTTTTCTAGCATCACCCCCATAAAAACAAACAAGGGCACAGCAATTAAAATTTGATTGCCCATGATGCCAAATAGGCGATTGGGCAAGGCTTCTAAAAAAGCGCCGTCAAACTGGCCTGTCATGGTGCCAATTAAGGCAAAGATCAAAGCCACACCAGATAAGGTAAAGGCCACTGGGTAACCCAGCATCAGAACCGCACATACGGCAATAAACATAATTAAAGGCATGAATTCCATTACAGCTGGCCTCCTTCTATGTGTGCATCCTCTGTCTCAATATGGATGCCTTGCAGAATCAGAATATTTTTAATGATCTCGGCCAGCCCTTGCAGCATTAATAAAATGGGCTGAATCAATAACAGGGATTTCAGGAGGTATAACCAAGGCAGGCCGTTGCCTTCAATACTGCGTTCTCCCATGGACCAGCTGCTTTCCACATAAGGAAAGCAAATAAATAAGATAAATAGACAGGTGGGGAATAATAAAAACAGGGTGCCCAGTAAGTTCACAAGCGCCTTTTTTTGAGGTGTGAAGTGCTGATAGAACACGTCTACGCGCACATGGCCATCGTGTTTCAGAGTATAGGCGGCACCCAACATGAACAAGCTGGCATGCAGGTAAGTCATGGTTTCTTGCAAGGCAATGGGTGCCCAGTTAAAGGCATAGCGAAGCGCCACAACCAGGGCGGTGTTGATCACTAGTATCAACCCCAAATAGGCGGTTAGCCCCCCTAAGCGTTCAATGAAGTGTGTAATAAAACGATAAAAAGCTGTCATATTTAACCGAGAAATTCTTATTTGAGCGGCATTATAACCTTGTCTTCAGCTTCTTTCTTCAATTGATCCATATATTCTACAGGCCAGTATTCATAGGGGGTTGGGACTGATTGGTTATATCTAGTGGATAATTTTTGAAGGATCACTAGGTTATATTACGCTCTGTAATATAACTGTCATATTTATGAAATATATTGGTCGCCGTTGAAATGATTAAGCTCACTCTCTGAGGAGAATAAGATGAAATTGAATAAGATTTTTGCAGTAGCTGGCCTAGTAGCCAGTGCAGTAGCCCTACCAACAAACGCCATTAGTGTTGATAAGGCGATCCCTACTTATACTAAAGCTAGCGGTGTTGCTGGTAACGTATCAAGCGTTGGTTCTGATACTTTGGCCAACATGATGACGTTATGGGCTGAAGAGTTTAAGCGTCAGTACCCTAACGTAAACATACAGATCCAAGCAGCGGGTTCATCTACTGCGCCGCCAGCACTGACTGAAGGTACGTCTAACTTAGGCCCTATGAGCCGTAAGATGAAAGATAAAGAAATCGAAGCGTTTGAAAACAAATTCGGTTACAAGCCAACCCCTGTACCTGTTGCTATTGATGCTCTAGCGGTATTCGTAAACAAAGATAACCCAATCAAGGGCCTTACCATTAAAGAAGTTGATGCGATTTTCTCTACAACTCGTAAATGTGGCGCGGCTAAAGCCATTAATACTTGGGGCGATGCAGGCCTAACGGGTGCTTGGAGCGGTAAAAAAGTAGAACTTTACGGTCGTAACTCAGTATCCGGTACTTACGGTTACTTCAAGAAAAAAGGCCTATGTAAAGGTGACTTCAAAAACACTGTGAAAGAACAGCCTGGTTCAGCGTCTGTTGTACAAGCCATCTCAGCATCTGTTAACGGTGTTGGCTACTCAGGTATGGGTTACAAAACTTCAAGTGTGCGTGCGGTGCCTTTATCTAAGAAAGGCGGTCAGTACATTGATGCTACACCTGAAAACGCTGTAAAAGGCACTTACCCTCTATCTCGCTTCTTATTTGTTTACGTAAACAAGAAGCCTAACAGTGATTTACTGCCGCTTGAGCGTGAATTTGTGAAAATGATTCTTTCTCAACAAGGTCAAGGCATTGTAGCGAAAGACGGTTATATTCCATTACCTGCAAAAGTTGTTAAGAAAACAATGAAGAAGTTGGGTCTTTAATTTAGAATCCCCAAACTTCAGGTAGTAAAAAGTGTTAGCAGGGCAATGCCCTGCTAACGTGTATCTGTAGTATGAGAATGTAACTGTAACAAATAGTACATAGCGATGTTTCATGCTGTTACTTATAAATCAAATTTTAGCAGCATAAGTTGAACGAAGTAGATTATAGAATATGACAACATCACCGCCAAAATTAGACTTTAATACACCCGCTTTGCAGCGTTATCGCAAAGCCCGTGCCCTAAAAGACAAGTTCGCCAACTGGGGAATCGCGTTTGGTGGTATCAGCATCATAGGTGCTGTACTGTTGATCTTTTTCTACTTATTGTACGAAGTAGCGCCTATGTTTGTGCCTGCGGACATTGAGCAGGTGGGCGAATATCAAACACCAGGGGCAAAAGATTCTAAAACCCTGATGTTAAGCATGGAAGAGCAAGCCGAAGTGGGCCTGCGTGTGCAGCAAAACAACACCTTGACCTTTTTTAAAGTGAAAACCGGTGAAGTGTTAGAAACTCACAACCTGCCTTTGATTGGTGATATCAAAGCATTTGATGTGAGCACCGACAGCGGACGCTTGATGGCGGTATCCGATTCGCAAGGCGAAGCCCTTTTAGTCAAGCATAACTACCGTGTCACGTATCCAAATGACCAAAGATTGATTTCCCCTTGGTTAGAATACCCATATGGCGAAGAAGCCATCAGCTTGTTTGACGATGGTCGCGAAATCAGCAACCTAACCATCAGAGATGGCGAAGAAGCCATGATGTTGGCTGCCATTGATGCTAATAATCAATTAACCGTTAAGCGCTTCTTAAAAGAAGAAGACTTCATTTCTGAAGAAATTGTATTAGAAGAAGAATCTGTATCTCTGCCAAATATTGCAGGCAAAATTAATCAGGTAGAAATCGATCAAGCCATGAACTTCATGTTCGTACTATCTGATCAACGTCTATTGCATGTCATTAACTCAAATAGCGAAACTCTTGAAGAAACCGTGACCCTAGATGAAGTGGGCACCATCACTAAAATGAGCTTACTTCTGGGTGAAAACTCATTATTGATTGGTAACGATCAAGGCGTGGTTAGCCAACGCTTCATGGCGCGTAATCAAGAAGGTGAATGGCGCTTACGCAATGTTCGCCAGTTTGAAATGGCTCATGGCCCGATTCAAGCCATTGCAACAGAGCAACGCCGCAAAGGATTCTTCACTGCAGGAGAAAATGGTCAAGTTGCCATTTATCACAGCACCGCCCATCGCACCCTATTAAATGAAAAACTGGTTGATGGTGAAATCTTAAACCTAAGCGTTAGCCCACGTGCAAAAGATTTGTTAGTGGAAACAAACGGCAAAATCACCCACTTTAAAGTAGACAACGAGCACCCTGAGATTTCATGGGCATCCATGTGGGATGAAGTATGGTACGAAGGCTACAACGATGCCGATTACACTTGGCAGAGTTCGGCATCATCAAACGATTTTGAACCAAAATACTCATTAGTACCGTTAGCGTTCGGCACGTTAAAAGGCGCGTTCTACGCTATGTTATTAGCTGCACCATTGGCCATTGCCGGTGCAGTGTACACGGCTTACTTCATGGCACCAGCCATGCGCAGAAAAGTAAAGCCGATTATCGAATTAATGGAAGCCTTACCAACGGTTATCTTAGGTTTCTTAGCCGGTTTGGCATTGGCCCCATTTATTGAAAACAATTTATTAGGCATATTTGCCGTCTTAATTGTCATGCCAGTGGCCATGTTGGCCTTTGGATATACCTGGGCAAACTTGCCCGCGAAAATTCGCCACATCTTGCCAGAGGGTTGGGATGTTTTGCCTCTGATTCCAGTGATTATTTTATCCGCTTGGTTTGCCATTGAAGTAAGCCCCAACTTAGAAGTGTTGTTTTTTGGTGGCTCTATGGTGGACTGGTTAAATAACGATTTAGGGGTCGATTTCTCGCAGCGTAACGCGTTAATTGTGGGTCTAGCCATGGGTTTCGCGGTTATCCCAACCATTTTCTCCATTGCAGAAGACGCCATCTTCAGTGTGCCAAAATCTTTAAGCTATGGTTCATTAGCGTTAGGCGCTACCCCATGGCAAACCATGATTAAAGTGGTTTTACCAACAGCCAGCCCGGGTATTTTCTCGGCCTTAATGATTGGCTTAGGTCGTGCCGTAGGTGAAACCATGATTGTATTAATGGCAACGGGTAACACCCCCATCACCGACATCAATATCTTTGAAGGCATGAGAACACTGGCTGCCAACATTGCAGTAGAAATACCTGAATCCGAAGTAGGCAGTACCCATTACCGCATATTATTCTTAACCGGTTTTGTATTGTTCTTATTTACTTTTGTGTTTAACACCGCAGCTGAAACCGTTAGACAACGTCTACGAACCAAGTACGGCCAGTTGTAGGGAATTATGATTATGAATGTATCGTTTAAAGAATGGGTTAAATCCGGCTCACCATTTATTTGGTTAAACGCCGGTGCAGTTGCCATCAGTATCATCATGGTAATTGGATTAATTGGGTTCATCGCCGCAAAAGGTCTTGTGCACTTTTGGCCTGGTGAAATTATGGCCGCGGAATATACCTTGCCAGGCAATGAGCCTTCAAAAGTATTGGGTCAAGTGAGTGATTCCGAAATGGTCAGTGCGATTCAGCTAAAAGCCATTGGTTTAAAAACCAAAGACGACGCTGAAGAAGCTGAGCGTATCTTGATAAAAGTGGGTAACCGTGATGTATACGGCGGTGACTTCCGCTGGGTACTTGATCACCATCTTTCAAATAAAACCTATCCAGAAAAAGCCATGGCCGTTGAGCGCCGTGAGTGGGGTAACTTTTATGGTTACCTAGATAAAGTTTATGAAGGCCATGACTTGGTAGCGGATGTGGCGCAAGACGATGAAAAAGCGTGGCAGCACTTTCAGTCTTTAGTTTCACGTGCATTGGATATTCATGAATCCATTATGGATATTCAAAAGGGTGAAATTGGCAGCATTAACTATGAACTTGAGCGCCTTCGTTTAAAAGAACGCGCTTATGAACTGGAAGACGAATTAACCGATGCCCGTAAACAAGATTTTGTAGAACGCCGTGCTGAGCTAAACAAAGAATACGAAGTTCACCAAGTCACGTTAAGCAAACTTTATACAGACTTAAAGCGCGATCACTTTACTGCCAAAGAAATGGGCGGTCAGGTTGTTGAGATTCATATTTCAGAAGTGGTGCGAGCTTTCCGTCCAAATAGTATGAGCATAGCTGAGAAGATTGCTCACTACTTTTCAAAAATGGGTGAGTTTTTAGGGGATGACCCTCGTGAAGCCAACACCGAAGGGGGCGTATTCCCAGCCATTTTTGGTACCGTATTAATGGTTATTTTAATGGCGATTATGGTGACACCTTTAGGCGTAGTGGCTGCGGTTTATCTGCGTGAATATGCCAAACAGGGTTTTGTGACAAACGTGATTCGTGTGGCGGTAAACAACTTGGCTGGTGTTCCGTCTATTGTATACGGTGTATTTGGTTTGGGTTTCTTTGTTTACTTTTTGGGTGGCACAATCGATGAATTGTTTTTCCCTGAAGCCTTACCGGCACCCACTTTTGGTACCTCAGGTTTGATGTGGGCATCCATTACATTAGCGCTATTAACCTTGCCAGTGGTAATCGTTGCCACCGAAGAAGGCTTAGCCCGCATTCCAAGAATGATTCGTGAAGGCTCTCTTGCGTTAGGCGCCACTAAATGGGAAACCTTAACAAAAGTGATTCTGCCAATGGCGAGCCCTGCCATGATGACAGGTGTGATCCTAGCCGTTGCTCGTGCAGCCGGTGAAGTGGCACCGCTTATGTTGGTTGGTGTGGTTAAGTTGGCGCCAAGTTTACCGCTTGATACTAACTACCCGTTTTTACACCTAGATCAAAAATTCATGCACCTTGGTTTCCACATTTATGATGTTGGCTTCCAAAGTCCAAACGTAGAAGCGGCTCGTCCGTTAGTATATGCAACCGCCTTCTTACTGGTGTTGGTAATCGCATTATTAAACTTGTCAGCCATTGCGATCCGTAACCACCTACGTGAAAAATACAAAGCATTAGAAATGTGACGTACAGGATGTACTAACATCGCGGTGCCATGGATGGCAAAGAGCGATGCTCTTCAGGGTTGTCTAAGTTGATCCTGAGAAAGAATTAAAGGCTGCTATAAAAAGTTAGCAGCCAAATAAAATTAAAGAATATAGAAGACATAAATATGAACGATACAGCAGAAAAAAAATGCCGTAGCATCGACATGTCGAATATGGGACGTGAAACACGTCACCTGGATTTGGCCAGCGAGATCCCAGCGCTAACCGTAAAAGATTTACGTTTAAGCTATGGCGAAAAAGAAGCGCTACATGGGATCGATATGATCATTCCTAAAAAGCGTGTAACTGCATTCATTGGCCCATCGGGTTGTGGTAAATCAACATTATTGCGTTGCTTTAACCGTATGAATGACTTGGTTGATGGTTGTGAAATCAAAGGCCAAATTTTATTAGACGATCAAAACATTTATGAAAAAAGCGTCGATGTTGCTGAATTACGTCGCCGTGTGGGCATGGTATTCCAAAAGCCAAACCCATTCCCTAAAAGCATTTATGAAAATGTGGCCTATGGTTTGCGTATTCAAGGTATTAAGAAAAAGCGTCAAATTGACGAAACCGTAGAGTGGGCACTAAAAAGCGCTGCATTATGGGAAGAAGTTAAAGACCGTTTACACGAAAGTGCATTAGGCATGTCTGGTGGTCAGCAGCAGCGTCTTGTGATCGCTCGCACCATCGCAGTAAAACCTGAAGTACTGCTATTAGATGAACCGGCTTCTGCGTTGGACCCAATCTCAACATTAAAAATTGAAGAGCTGATTCACGAGTTAAAAAATGACTTCACCATTGCCATCGTTACTCACAACATGCAGCAAGCAGCACGAGTAAGTGATTACACTGCCTTTATGTATATGGGTGACATGATTGAATTTGGTGATACGGATCAGTTATTTACCAATCCGACCAAGAAGCAAACCGAAGACTATATTACAGGTCGCTACGGCTAGCACTGAGCTTGATAAGAATTGTAGGAGGGTGCTTGCACGCGACCTCCAAAAAAAACACATTCAACAGCTGTAGATGAATGAAACAAGGTCGAATAGACCAAAAGAAAGAATTTGGCAGGGGTAACACATGGACTTAACAACAGACGCGCATTCGCATCACATTAGCCAGCAGTTCAATGACGAACTAGAGCATGTAAAAAACCACTTACTAGAAATGGGCGGTTTAGTAGAGCGCCAAGTGGGCGACAGCATCAAATCATTAATTGATGCCGACAGCGAGCTAGCCGTTAACGTGCGCGCCACTGATAAAAAGATCAACCAAATGGAAATCGACATCGATGAAGAATGCACTCGCATCATCGCCCGTCGCCAACCTGCTGCGTCTGACTTACGTTTAGTGATTGCCGTGAGCAAAGCCGTTGCCGATCTAGAACGCATTGGTGACGAAAGCGCCAAAATCGCTAAATTAGCCATGATGTTATGTGAAGAAGGTGAAGCCCCCCGTGGTTACGTAGAAATTCGTCACATTGGTGATCGTGTGCGACGCATGACTCAAGAATCATTAACTGCCTTTGCTCGTTTAGACGTGGACACTGCCCTTGCAGTGGCTCAAGAAGACAAAGACGTGGACCGTGAGTACGAAAGCGCCATGCGTGAGCTGATCACCTTCATGATGGAAGACCCTCGCTCAATCAAGCGTGTTATGAACATCATTTGGTCTCTGCGTGCCTTAGAGCGCATCGGTGACCATGCTCGTAACATAGCAGAAAGCGTGATTTACCTTGTTAAGGGTAAGGATGTACGCCACGTGAGCATTGATGAATTAACCCGTCAGGTTAATGAAGACTAAACGCACCGTTTAACCAGCAAATTGCGGATGAGCGGGTTATATCACGTAAGTGATTGAAAAATTTAAAAAAAGCATAAATAAGGGCTTGACCT
>CAJXIT010000144.1 GCA_913054055.1 uncultured Thalassolituus sp. | reverse complement strand
GCGTGGTTTTACCCATGTCGTGTATTTGACCGCTAACCGCTTGTGTTTGACCGGTTATAGAAGAAACTAGAGAGGTTATCTCACTGCTGGCTTCAGCACTTTTTTGTGCAAGCGCTCGTACCTCGTCAGCCACCACTGCGAATCCTCGGCCCTGTTCACCCGCCCGTGCCGCTTCAATGGCGGCATTAAGCGCTAATAAGTTAGTTTGGTCACTGATGGTTTTTATTTGGCTAACAAAACCCACGATGTCTTCACCGTGTGAGGATAATGATTCCACCGCACCGCAAGCTTCTTGGGTACGCTCATCAATATGAGCTAGGCTGCCAGCAATATGACTTAATAGAACATGTATTTGATCAAAACTGCTAACAGATTCACTTAAGGCAACATGCTGATCAGATAATTTACCCGAACTGGACGCAACGGCATGGCGAATATTATCAATGGTTTGGGCACCATGAATCCACTGACGATACATGCGCTGCTGATCTTCTAGTTGCTGTAAAGCATAACTGCTTTGTAATTCGGCCACCTCTTTCACACCATGTAGGAGCTCAATCTGGGCTTCATCACTTTTAATCTTTGCTTTGAGCTCTGCATTTTCTTTTCGAAGCTGCTCTAACTCATGTTTACTATCTGTGTTCCAAAACATACACATTCATCCCTAACGCTTTTTTCAGTATAGACCAGAATAAAAAATTGCTTGGGTTAGAGAGTAAGATTATTAGGGTGATATAGGGTGTTAAATACCTAGGGTTGCTTTGAGCTTCTGCTGTGTAATTTCGATGGATTTAAGGCTGGCTTTGATCAATTTATGACGCATATCGTCTTCTTTTAAAACATAAATGGGCTTTTTACTTAAAGCCTGTGTCAAACCAGATTGAGCTAATTGTTTTAGTTGTGGCATGAAGTCAGCTGGCACCTTATCAATCTGTAGCTCGGTAATGTTTGCTTCTTTCAGGTAAAATGCCCCTTGCTCTGCTTCGTATGCCACACGCCCTTCTAGCGCCAGTTGCCCTTGTGCATTGATGCCCGCAACACTGTTCACAAACAGCTTGCTTTGCAAAGCCACTTTATCGGTATTTTCCAGTAACAACACCTGGGCTTGATCAACGGTAACCACCACGATAAAGGTTTCTTTTTTAATCGGTAGCATGGCATCAATACGGGATTGAATCTCAGCCTCGGTAAATTCTAAGGTATATTCAAATGCAAATAGCCCTTGGCTAAAGATGCACATGAGAGAAAATAGAATGTTTTTATACATGATGATGCCTTATTAATTTTTTGCAGGCAGTGTAGCGAACAATTCACTGGCTGGCATCCATGGCAATCCACCTGGGTAAAAATAGGCAGGCAAAAAAAAACCGCCCTATTGGGCGGTTGCTAAAAATAAGCAGTGATTAGCTTGATGAGAGAGTGTATTGAATGTCACTTGCTGCGTTTCATTCAATGACAACTAAATAGTATTCATTCTCAACAATCTTGTCAATAATAATTCTCATTTAGATTTAAGTTTTTCATAGATTGGCGTATTTAAGCCATTTGAAGCTGCTGCCGTGTCACCTGTTCATTTAATGCAATGATTCTGCGGGACATATTATCCAATAACGTGATTGCTGTTTCAGGCTGAGCCCTTACCAGATCGACAAATTGGGCTTTGGGAATGGCCAATAACTGACAATCTTCTCTGGCCACCACTGTGGCGTTACGCTTTTCTCCAGTAAAAACAGCCATAGCGCCAAAAATTTCACCATTCAGCACTTCTCCAACCATGACATCATTCACTGATACATCGGCACTGCCTGACATTAGTTGATAAACCGTATCTGCTTCATCCCCTTCTTTGATGATCACTTCACCACACTCTATGGTTTGAAATCCTTTAGGGGTTTGCACCTGAACTTTCACATGAAAATGAGATAAAACCACTTGGTACATAGCCAAATTAGTTAGTAAGTAATTACTCCAGCGATGCTGTCTAAGGGCGTCTGCGTTCACGTAATCCACAAACTGGTCCCTGTGAATCAAGCGAATGTCTACGTCATCATCCACTTTTAGCTCAGAATACGGTAAACCGAATACCCGGCTCAAACCCACTAAGTCACCCGGTTCAAAACAAGCGACTTCAACCCCTTTGCTGACCACCGTGATCAATCCCGATTCTAATAAGCCTAACTGCTCGTTAGAAAATAGGTCTAATACTTGGTCGGTACTCCCAAAGGTCTCAAGGGTCGATTCTCCTTCATAGTCAGCCATTAGCTTACTACCTAAGATCTGCAGCCGTTGTAGCAGCTTCTCAACTTCTTCTGGGGATTGGCCTAAAAAAAACATAATTTTTACTACTCAATGACAGCCTACTTTTTATCACATTCCATGGGTTAAAAGCGGAAATTGTTCTCTTTTTAAACATTAAAAGTGATCACATACATGATCTGTATTACTCAGCAATGGTGTGTCGTACACGAGTGCCATGCTGAACTGACATCAAAATCTCTTGTGCACCAATTTCATCAGGGAAATAACAGCCACTGATTTTCGCATCTGCCAGGCTGGCACCGGCCAGATTACAGCCTCGAAAATCCACGGATCGAAGGTCAGCACCACGAAAATACGCATCGCTTAAATTTAATCCTTGAGCATCCCATTCACGCAGGTCTAAACCTTTAAAATCACAGCCGGTTAAGTCACAGGTCTTTCCATCCGCTTTCAGCTTGTTAAACTGCTCAACCTTTTCATCCCTTAACAGCTGATACATGGGGTCTTGTGAGATACGTGGAGGCATATTTTGCTCCTTAATCTATATTCCTTTATTTAGCTAAGCCCATATAAACGCAAGGTCAAACGTGCACGGTTTTATTTTATCGGAACAATGGCTTGATACCGACCAAGGGCTTACCCTTAGGTATTGGTTAAGCACAGACAAAGGGCCAGTCCCCATTGAGTTTCCGAAACAGGAAACCGTTTGTTTTTGCCCCCAAAGCCGAGTTTCAGAACTGCCTGACTGGCCTGGACTGCGTACTCAAGCATTAGATCTTAAGCATTTTTCAGGACAAGCAGTCAGCGCGGTTTACTGTGAGCGCTACGCCTTGCATCTGCAACTTAGAAATCAAGCCCAAAGCCTAAACTTACCGCTATGGGAAGCTGAAATTAAGCCTTCTAGCCGCTTTTTAATGGAGCGTTACATAACTGGGGCCATGCAATTTCAACCGCCCACTTCTTCTAGCACAGCTATCAGCAAAAACGCCCATGCCACTGAATATATCATTCACCCCAAAATAGCCCCAAGCCAATACCAACCAAATTTAAAGGTTTGCAGTATGGATATCGAGACATCCATGCCCAGCAAAACACAAAAAGAAAAACTGTATAGCATTGGGTTTGCCACACAGTGGCTGCACCAAGGGGAAACTATACGAGAAAAGCGAGTGTTCATGCTGGGTGACCCTTCTGCACCACACCCTGCTTGGCTGCAATTTTTTAAAAATGTAAAAAGCCTTTTATTGGCGGCAAATGAATATGTACAACAACTCGACCCAGACGTGTTCATTGGCTGGAATGTGATTAAGTTTGACTTCACTGTTTTAGAAAGAGTTTATCGAGAGCACGGAGTCAACTTCCATTGGAGCCGAGAAGCAAAAGGGGTACAACTAAGAGAAGGGCAAAATAATTTAATATTTGTAGACATTCCTGGTCGTGTGATTGTTGATGGAATCGATGCACTTAGAAATGCCACCTACAGTTTTGAAAGCTTTTCATTAGAATTTGTTTCGCAAGCTTTATTAGGAACAGGCAAAGCCATCGATAAAAAAGATGTGAATAATCGCGGCCAAGCCATCACTGATCTTTTTTCCCTAGATAAACAGGCACTGGCAAAATACAACGTAAAAGATTGTGAGTTAGTATTAGATATTTTTGATCACACACAGATCTTGCAATATTTAATTCAACGAAGCTTTTTAACGGGTCACTTGTTAGACCGTGTAGGTGGATCCGTTGCAGCTTTCGAATTTTTGTATTTACCAAAACTGCATCGTGCTGGGTACGTGGCCCCCAATTTAGGCGAAGGGTTTGACGCCATTAAAGCACCGGGTGGCTTTGTAATGGACAGCGCCCCAGGATTATATGATGACGTACTGGTTTTAGACTTTAAGAGTCTATACCCCAGTATCATTCGAACGTTCAAAATTGACCCCATGGGCTTAATAGAAGGATTGAATACATATGAAAACAATCCTGAGCAATGTATCCCAGGATTCCACGATGCACAGTTTCATCGGCAACATCACTTTTTACCGACTATAATCGAAGAGCTTTGGGCAGAGCGAGACGTGGCCAAAAAACAAAATAATGCCGCCACCAGTCAGGCTATTAAAATCATCATGAATAGTTTCTATGGCATTTTAGGCAGCACCGGGTGCCGCTTTTTTGATGCTCGCCTAGCCAGTTCAATAACCGAACGTGGTCATGAAATCATTCAGGACAGTGCCAAGTGGATAAATGAAAAAGGTTATCAGGTTATTTATGGCGATACCGACAGTGTGTTTGTGTATTTAAAAAATCAGTATTCCATTAATGAAGCCAAGAAAGTGGGCCTAACACTTCAACAAGGTTTGAATACTTACTGGAAAAATAGATTGAAAGACGATTTTAATATCGAAAGCCATTTAGAGATTGAATTTGAAAATCATTATCGAAAGTTTTTAATGCCCACCATTCGAGGCAGCGAGCTGGGCAGTAAAAAGCGTTACGCAGGGTTAAAAAATAACGATGAAATGGTATTTAAAGGTTTAGAAGCGGTTCGCAGTGACTGGACGTTATTTGCAAAAGAGGTCCAAACGGAATTGTATACACGCATCTTCCATGATCAAGATTACATTGAATATTTAATGGCAGAACTAACAGCCTTACAGCAAGGTCAGCGTGATGAATCACTGGTGTACAAAAAGCGCATTCGCAAACCTTTACATACCTATGTAAAAAACATTCCTCCACAGATCCAAGCGGCCAAAAAAGCCAGTGAATTTTATTCCAAGCAAAATTTAAACAGCCCTTACGAGCACGGAGGCTGGATTGAATACATCATAACCATGCAAGGGCCCACTGCCATTGAATGTATTAACCAACACACGCCTATCAATTATGAGCACTATATCCAAAAGCAAATGGCCCCTGTTATTGACAGTATTTTGTACTTTCTGGGTAGCAGTTTTGATCAGCTCATTAATCCACAAAGAGATATTTTTCACTGACGCTTTTACCCATCCAAAAGCGACATTACCTACCATCAGCAAATCCTTCATTTTGTCTATTTGAGGTCTACACTTAATACATATCCCCTATTATCAATGACCCCATTATGCAGCTAGACCCCCTTAATCCAACCGCAATAAGAGAAGAGAGGACCCGATCCGTGGCCATTTCGACTTTAAGCGCGGCAGTGGTGGTTTGCTTGATCTTTATGGTAGGCGCCCTAAAGCTAGAAATTTACTTTCGTGTTTATACCATTGGGTTCTGCGCTATGGCCTGTGGGTTAGCGGCATTTAATCTAAAACGCTCTGGCAACCTGACAATTTGGAGTTTGTTTGCCGTCATCTCTATGAACATTGCCGCAGTTCTAACTATTTATAGTAATGGAGGTATCGAGCATATCAGTGCTGGCTGGGTATTGGCGATGCCTGTAATCAGTGGCCTGGTAGGAGGAATCAAAGGGGGTCAACTTGGCTTAGCCTGCTCAATCATATCTTTATCCATACTCATATATTTAGATCAGCAAGGGTTGCAGCCTGGGAATTTAACGCCTGAGAGTTTTCGATATCCGCAAGATAGAACCGCACAAATAGCGCAATTGATTTTTATTGGGCTTGCTATGAATTTTTACTTTAGTGGGGTTCAAAATACAGAAAAACAAATTCACAAAGTGCTGCATACCTTAGAAAAAGAAGTGGCCATTCGTACAAAAGCAGAATCCGAAGCCGAAAAAGCCAATCACGCTAAAAGTGTCTTTCTTGCCAATATGAGTCACGAAATTCGAACCCCTATGAATGGCATTCTTGGTACTTTACAGTTACTACAAAAAGAATCATTAAAAGATGAATCACAAAAACTAATAGGGATGGGATTAAAATCCACCCGAAATCTATTAGTCATCATTAATGACATTTTGGATTTTTCCAAGATCGAGGCTGGGAAATTAGAATTCGAAAAGATTGAGTTTGATCTTGAGCACATTATACAAATCATTGAATCAAATTTTGAAACAAGGATAAGCAAAAAAAACTTATTATTTAAAGTTGAGTACTCTCATAACTGTCATAAATATTGGCTAGGAGACCCCGCTAGAATTCAGCAAATATTAATCAACTTAATCGGTAATGCCATTAAGTTTACAGAGTCAGGGGCCGTATCCATATACATTAGTGAACAAAAAACTGAAGGTACAAATTGGCTGACATTTAAAGTATCTGATACAGGTATCGGCTTAACCGAGACAGAATCAAAAAGGCTATTTAATCGATTTGAACAAGCCGACCAATCAACCACTCGTAAATTTGGAGGAACGGGATTGGGTCTATCCATCACACATTCTTTGGTCACTCTTATGAAAGGGGAGATACTGGTTCAATCGCAATTGGGTAAAGGATCAGATTTCATTGTTAAGCTTCCTTTAGAACCTATTCAACACAGCAAAGAATCGGTTCATGCTTCATCAAATGCAGTGCCAAATCTATCAGGAAAAATAATATTGGTCGCTGAGGATAATGAAATCAATCAAGAAGTGATCAAGTCACTGTTAGAACCCACTCAGGCAACTGTTGTCATTGTAAGCAACGGTTTAGAGGCCGTTAAAGAAACCGCGGCTATTCATCCTGACATCATACTTATGGACATTCAGATGCCTGTATTAGATGGTGTTGCCGCTTGTAAGAAACTGGCTGAAAAAGGATTAAACAAAAATGTGATTGCCCTGACCGCTAACGTCATGAAAAACGATATTGATCAATACATGGCAGCAGGGTTCTTAGGTCACGTAGCTAAACCCATAGAGCTTGAAAAACTTTATCAAGCCCTGAACATATTTGAAGGCTAATGATTTAAATTATTCGCTTCTATTTTCTAACATGGGCCACATGCAATCAAAGATTTCTTGGGTCACTTTTTCAGGAGACTGTTGCGGCAGTTGCTCTAATAAATACGCGACTAGATATCGAAAAATTGCTCCCAAAACCAATTGAACCATCACTTCCACTGGTTGATCATCACGAATTTCTTGTTTGCTTTGCCCCTGAATAATCAACTGCCTAACCAGTTGGACTTGTTGAACTTGCATAGGGTGTGTCTCACTTACCCAAACTCGGGTAGGAATATTCAGGTAAACGATTTCTGCAACCTGCCTATGCTGTAAATAAAACGTCACCATATCCGATAAACACGCCTGCATGCGTTTGGCACTTGAAGCCTCTAAATTTTTTGCGTAACTATCAGCCAATAATTGACTAAGGTGCTCTAAGTCTTGATGGATACAGGCAAAAACCAAATCATCTTTACTGCCATAATATTTATAAATAGTGGCTAAGCCTACTTTTGCTCGCTTAGCTATTTCCCTCATTCCCACATGCTGAAAAAGTCCTTGAGCAAATAAATCAATCACAGTTAAACGCAATTTTTCTAATGCTTGTGGATCAATCAACCTTTGGTCTTTTGAGGATTCTGAATCGGATATTTGTGAAGTCGTATTTTTATTTTCTGTATTCATTGCTGGAACGGATTACCTAATACCAAAACATCATGAAAATCTACAAAGCATAATTTGACACAGATTAAGATATTAAGGTACAAGTATATATAGAAACATTGTTTTCACATAAACCAAGGTACCAAAATGACAATAATAAAGACATGCCTGCCCTATTTAATCTTTCCCGCAGTCATGACCATCGCCTTATTCTCTCAAATATTTGCCAACGAACTGGGTACCAATCCAGTGATCTCATCCATTAGTATCAGTTTAACCGCGCTGGTACTCATCGCTTTAATCGAACGAATGCTGCCTTACCGTGAAGACTGGCTTAAATCAGATGGCGATGTCGCCACCGACGCATTGCACGTTTTTATTACCCAACTGATTCTGCCTAAGACGTTAGACCTCGTTTGGCCATTTTTATTTCTAGGACTGGCAGCCAGTTTGGCCAGTTATTTTGGGACATCGAATTTATGGCCTCATGAATGGCATATTTTACCGCAAGTCTTCTTGATGCTTTTGATTGCAGAGTTTGGTCGTTACTGGGTACACAGGGCCGCTCATGAAATACCTTGTCTGTGGAAATTCCACGCAGTGCATCATAGCCCCAATCGTTTATATTTTTTTAATGCGGCTCGTTTTCACCCCTTGGAAAAAATATATTTCCTAATTCCTGAAGTAGCCCCATTTATTATTTTGGGCACCAATATTGAGTGCATTGCAC
>CAJXIT010000143.1 GCA_913054055.1 uncultured Thalassolituus sp. | reverse complement strand
CAAGCTGATTGATATACTAATATTTGTAGGTTGATTCATACGAACCTAGCATCACTTCTATGTTTTATTTATTAAAGCCTTCCAAGGCAGGCTCATGATAGCTGTAAAAGTCTTTGATTTCATTGACTAAATTCAAAGCTAGTTATTGATTTTGGCCCAATGCACGGATTCCGCTCTTTCTTCCAGTAATTTTATAAATTCAGAATGCCGCTGCTTCTCATCAGAGCTAACCCCCCAAACAGGCAAACTGGTTGCTAAATTTACATCAATAACAACATTAGCCATTTGTTCGTTGCTAGTATCCGAGTCCGAGCTTGCATCTAAAGACATGGAGGTTTGCCCACCTGTCATCAACAAATAGACATCCGCCAATATCTCGGAATCAAGTAAAGCCCCATGTAGTTCACGGTGACTATTATCTATACCATATCGACGACAAAGCGCATCAAGGCTATTTCTTTGACCTGGATGCATGCTCCGAGCAAGGACCAAGGTATCTAGGACAGAGCAAATATCCGCTGTTTTTGGATAACCTCGCAGCATACCAAACTCTCTATCCATAAAGCCCACGTCGAATGGTGCATTATGAATAACTAGCTGAGAGCCTTTTATGAACTCAATAAAATCATTAGCCACATCAGCAAATAAAGGCTTATCTTCAAGAAATTCATCAGTTATTCCGTGAACCTCCATCGCTTCCGGGTCCACCAACCTCATTGGATTAATGTATTGATGATAATGATTGCCCGTTAGCTTTCGATCAATAAGCTCTACACAACCTATCTCGATAATTCGGTGACCTTCACCAATACCTGTTGTCTCTGTATCCAATACTATTTGACGCATATTATTGCTGAGCCTTTATAACACCTTGGTTAGCCAGATCATCCGCTTTTTCATTGCCAGGATGCCCACTATGTCCTTTTACCCATTTCCACTGTATATCATGTTGGTCTTTAGCTTTATCAAGCCTCTGCCATAAGTCTTGGTTTTTTACAGGTTTCTTTGCAGCTGTCATCCAGTTTCTTTTTTTCCACCCCTCCATCCACTCAAGTACACCTTTTCTTACGTATTCAGAGTCGGTTGTCAGGATAATCTTGCACGGACGAGATAAAGCCTCTAAGGCCATAATTGCAGCCATAAGTTCCATACGGTTATTAGTTGTGCCTAATTCACCGCCAAACATCTCTTTGCTTATATCACCATATTTCAGCAAAGCCCCCCACCCTCCTGGGCCGGGGTTGCCTTTACAGGCACCATCGGTGTAAATATTAACGATCTGTGACACGCATACCTCTAGCACTGGGAGTCGCAACTGGTAACCTGCGACCAGTCAAAGCCCTCCATTGTGGCCGAATAGGTGTGCGCCCTGCAACTAATTTGCGTGCAACCATTATATAAACACCTCCTCCTGGTGCTCCCATGTCGCTTGCTACTCGATCAAACTTACTACTAAAACTGGGAAACACGTGCGAGACAATTGGGGGCAAGAATAGAGTGTGCTCTATTTGCTCAACCCTAAAACCCAATAGATTAAGCCAATCAGAAACCCTTCTTTTTGATATATAGCGACGCCCTTTTGGTGTTTTTGTTCGAGGCAAAAATCGGCTTAACCCCCAAAGACTCCACGGATTAAAACCAATGACCACAATATAACCATTTGGCACAACAACCCTAGCAGCTTCCCGAAGAGAGTAATGAGGTGTTCCACACTGATCCAAAATATGATGAGCCACCACACAATCCATGGAATTATCCCTAAAAGGCAACTGCAAGAAGTCCACTTGAGCCCCACCGGCCGATCCTTTTGTCACAAAGAAGTTGTGTTTCAGCGTGGTCTCGCTGATCACTTTTTGATCCCAAGCACTATATTGCAGCAAATAGTGCCCATGTAATTTAGGCAAACATTCCTCTAGACGCTGCTGCTCAGCAGTAAGTAAATTACGAGCAACCCTTGATTTAACCCAGTTATCCATTTTTTTGAGACTCAGCACCACTTATATTGAACAACACGACCCACTCTACTTGACCCAAACCATAGGTATTCATAAACTTCGTCGCCTTATTTACATGTATCGGTATTTATTTTGTTATCACGGCTGTTGGTTTTAGCGCTACCACTCTTTTTAAGCGCCTGTATGAACATAAAACCACAATATGGAAATGGTACAACCCCTAAAGCACCCAGCTTACTTAGCCAAGAGCAAACCTCCCCTGCCAGCCAAATAAAGGCTCCTCAAAATAAAATACCTACTGATCCCAATATTGACCTTTGGCAAAGAGTCAGAAATCAGTACAAATTAGACCTAACTTTAGACAACCCTAGAATCAATTCTCAATTAAAGTGGTTTGCGCGGCATCAAAACTATCTGAATCGAGTCTCTGATCGCGCTTCACGATATCTATATTTTATAATGGAACAAATTGAAGTCCGGGGCATACCTGGAGAAATGGCACTTCTACCAATTGTAGAAAGCGCCTTTGATCCCTTTGCATACAGTCATGGACGCGCATCAGGAGTATGGCAGTTCATTCCAAGCACTGGTCGAATCTATAACTTAAAGCAAGACTGGTGGTATGACGGTCGACGAGATATTCGACGCTCTACTATTGCTGCTCTTAAATTCCTTAAGGGGCTGTCTCGTGAATTTAAAGGGGATTGGATGCTGGCCCTGGCAGCATACAACTCAGGCGCAGGCACCGTTAGAAAAGCCATTCGCAAAAACAAGCGTAAAGGCCTACCGACTGATTTTTGGTCGCTTTCCCTGCCAAAAGAAACAAGAGCTTACGCCCCTAAATTAATTGCACTAGCCAAACTACTGAAAGACCCTGAAAAATACAATATTTCCTTCAAGCCAATCAAAAATGAACCCTACTTCGCTGTCATCGACACAGGCGGCCAGATAGACCTAAGCCAGGCAGCAGAAATGGCCAATATTGATCTTGAGGAGATCTATAAATTAAATCCTCAATACAATCAGTGGGCAACCAGTCCTAACGGTCCTCACGAAATTTTAGTACCCATTGAAAGCAAAGCTACCATTGAAACCCGCTTAAGTAAGCTAGCGCCAAACCAAAGAATCAAATGGCAAAGATATAAAGTGAAATCAGGCGACTCTCTGATTTCTATTGCTAAAAAATACCACACCACGCCTGAAGCATTAAGACAAGTAAACCCTATACGTAAAAACTTCTTAAACATTGGGGATATGTTGCTCATACCAACAGCCTTTAGAAAACCAGGCGCTTACAGTTACAGCGCCACGAATCGATTAGCTAAAAAACAAGCCCGAACACGTGGTGCCAAAGGCTCCAAGAAGCTCAACCATATAGTCAGAAGTGGAGATTCGTTTTGGAGCCTTTCGAAAAAGCACGGTGTGTCCGTTGGGAAAATTGCCAGCTGGAATGGCATGGCCCCTAAAGACCCGCTAAAGCCCGGTCAAAAGCTTGTGATTTGGTCAAACAACAAACAGGTCGGCCAAAACCGTGAAATTATCAGAAAGATACGATATCGCGTTAGAAATGGGGACAGCCTTCATCGCATTGCAAGTAAATTCAATGTTCAGGTAAAAGACATTAAACGCTGGAATCAATTAAGCAAAAAGAAGTACCTACAACCGGGTGATGAACTAATACTCTACGTGGATGTCACACAAGCTAGCTAGACCCCAACTTTTGGTATAAGGTTTAGCTTGCACACCAAAAATAATTAAAAAAGAAGCATTCATGCAGGGCTATTTCACACAGCGCTTACTACTTACGATCCCAACATTCATCGGGATAACACTGCTCGTTTTCACTCTAACCAGGCTTGTTCCTGGTGGCCCAATTGAAAGAATGTTGGCCGAAGCCCAGCTATCCTCAGGTGAGACAGCATCATCCGCAGAGGGCTTTGGCTCTCAAAGCCTCAGTGAAGATCAATTAGATCAGTTAAAGGCTTATTATGGTTTTGATAAACCAATTATTACTAGCTATCTTGAATGGCTATGGAAAGTCTTACAATTAGATTTAGGTGAATCTACTCGATACGGAGAAAGTGTTTGGGATAGTATAATTGAACGCCTACCCGTCTCTATTTTTTATGGGGTCACAACCATGATCCTAACCTACTTAATTTGTATCCCACTGGGAATTTTCAAAGCATTAAAACATGGCGCGCCTTTTGATCATGCAAGCTCAGCATTTATTTTTATTAGCTACGCCATTCCAGGCTATGTAATTGGCATTGCATGCGTTTCATTTTTTGCTGCTAATTTAGAGTGGTTTCCCTTAGGTGGGTTTGTCAGTGATGAATTTGAAGAACTAACCCTCTGGGAAAAAATTAAAGACCTACTCCATCATGCGTTTTTACCGCTTATTGCTTACATGGCAGGCTCGCTTGCCGTCATGACCTTCATGATGAAAAACGCTCTTATGGAAAACCTATCTGCGGACTACATAAGAACCGCCACAGCAAAAGGCTTAAGTTTTAGCTCAGCCATTAAAAAGCACGCACTAAGAAACAGCTTAATACCGCTGGCTACCCATTTTGGTCAAAACATCAGTGTAATTTTAAGCGGCTCATTTTTGATTGAAAAAATATTTAACATCGACGGCATCGGTTTATTGGGTTACGAAGCCTTGGTGGAAAGAGACTACCCAGTTGTTATGGGTATACTTGTCATCTCAGCCGTCCTGTATTTAATCGGAAACATATTAAGTGATATTTGTGTTGCTTGGGCAGACCCAAGAATACGATTTGGGGAGGCTAAGTAATGCTTACCCCTCAAGCTAAAAAGCGTTGGATAAAATTTAAAGCCCTGAAGCGCGGCTATTATTCTTTTATCCTAATCACCGTATTAATATTCTTAAGTTTATTTGCTGAACTGATCGCCAGTAATCGACCTGTTGTTATTCATTATAATGGAGAACTGCACTTCCCAACATATGGCGACATACTTCCAGGAACAAGTTTTGGTTATGACTACCAATGGGAAGTTAACTACAAAGACTTACAAAAGCAGTTCAACCTAGAAGATAAAGGCAATTGGTTGATCATGCCAGTCATTCCATTTAATCCCTTAGAGAGTGATTTTATTGAAGGTGAATACCCTCCTTATGCCCCCTCTATTGAGTCTAAACATTACCTAGGGACTGATATGGCAGGGAGAGATATTACCTCGCGATTAATATATGGGTTTCGTATTGCTATTTTATTCTCATTATTTCTATTAGCAGTCACCTATATTATCGGTGTATTTATTGGCGCACTAATGGGCTATCTCGGCGGAACTTTTGACCTTGTATTTCAAAGATTAATTGAAGTGCTTTCAAACATTCCTATTTTATACGTCATTATGATTGTGGCATCTATTGTTACACCTGATTTTTGGACACTGGTTCTATTACTGGCGGCCTTCAGCTGGATGGGATTAACCTGGTATATGAGAACAGAAACCTATCGTGAAAACAGTCGAGAATATGTCATGGCAGCAAGAGCCATTGGCGCCTCCCACTCAAGAATTATATTTAAACACATACTACCAAATTCAGTGTCAATTCTAGTCACATTCTTCCCTTTCTCGGTCGTTAGCGGCATTACCTCCCTAACCAGCCTAGACTATCTGGGATTCGGATTACCAGCGCCAACACCAAGCTGGGGTGAACTATTGCAACAGGGTACTGCCAACTTAGAATATCAATGGATTGCCATTTCGGCCGTGGCTGCTTTAAGTTTTGTTTTAACGCTTGTTACGTTTATCGGTGAAGCCATCCGAGAAGCGTTTGACCCCAAAAAATATTCCTACTACGAGTAAAAGCAATGAAATTTAGAAAAATAAATTGCGCAGTAATGTTTTTATTACTCAGCATAAGCATTCAAAGCAACGCAAACACTCTTCCAGCCGACTTGTCATGGGAAAATAATAATAATGCCAAGCCATGGGCATCACCCCTGGCAACTAAAGGCGGGAAATTCACAGATTTTATCTTAACCTTTCCTCCTACTTTGAGAACGGTTGGCCCTGACTCTAATAGCTCATTTCGTTCATATATAAACGCTAACCAACTGGGGTTAACGGATTTCCACCCCAACACCCTTGAAATCATCCCACAAATTGCCACTGAGTGGGCTTATGGGCAAGATGGTAAAACTGTATTTTATAAATTAGACCCATCAGCCCGCTGGAGCGACGGCAACCCCGTAACAGCTGATGACTTCCTATTTACACTTGATTTCATGCGATCCAAGCACATCAACGCACCTTGGTATAACAATCATTACACCAACGAAATAACAAGCGTCAAAAAATTTGGCGATCACACCATTTCAATTACAGGTCGCGTGGCAAAACCTAAAGAAGAACTCCACTACTATTACGGACTCGTGCCAACACCAAAGCACTTCTACAAAAAAATTGATAAAAACTGGGTAAAAAAATACAACTGGAAAATCATTCCAAACACAGGCCCCTATCAAATCAGCAAAATAAAAAAAGGAAAAAGAATCACTTTCGAAAGAAAATCAGACTGGTGGGCAGCTGATCGACCATTAAACAAAAACAGGTTTAATGTAGACAAAGTAATCTTAAAGGTTATTCGCGACACTAATATTGCCTACAAGCATTTTGAAAAAGGAGAGCTAGATAGCTATGCCCTAGTCCTTCCAGAATTCTGGCACAACAAGGCAAAAGGCAAACTTTATGATAACGGCTATCTAGAGAAGTTTACCTTTTATAATAACAGCCCTAGATCGAGCTCAGGCTGGTTCCTAAATACAGACAACTCAATACTAAAAGAAAAGCCTGTGAGAATTGCATTAGCCCATGCCTTGAATTTTGATAAAGTAATAAAGACCGTTCTGCGCGGAGATTATGAACGCCTACAGGCATTCCATACTGGTTATGGTGAGTTTAGTAATAAAAACATCAGTGCGCGAAAATTCGATTTAAAGGCCGCCAACAAAATTTTAGATGAAGCGGGCTGGCAACAACGAGGCGGTGATGGTGTCCGCATATCAAACGGACAGCGCCTTTCATTAAACCTAGTATACGGGAGAAAGGAGCATAGCGATCGCTGGTCCATTCTTAAGCAAGATGCGTTAAAAGCCGGGATAGAAATCAACCTAAGACTTCAAGATTCATCTTCGCACTACAAAACCATCATGCAAAAGCAACATCAGATTGCATCTCTGGGCTGGAGTACAGGTTTTCGACCAGCGTTCTGGCAGCATTTCCACAGCGAAAACGCCCATAAACCACAAACAAATAACATCACCAATCTAGACAACAAAAATATCGATAAAGATATTGAAGCTTATCGCGCTGAAACCGACAGCAACAAACGCGTGAAACTGGCAAATGCACTTGCCCAACAAATACATGATTCAGCTGTTTTCATTCCAAGCTTTAAAGTTCCATATACACGTGGCGCACACTGGAGATGGCTTAAATTCCCAGACGCACCCGGCACAAAAACCTCTTCGACACTTTATTCCCCTTTTGGAGATGGCGGTATTTTCTGGGTAGACAGTAAAACTAAAATAGAAACAAAAGCAGCTCGCAAGAACAGTACAAAATACTCAAGCGTGAACAAAACCTTTGATCAGTACCGGGAAAACACCAGTGACTGAAACCATATTGTCAGTAAATAATCTGTGCGTAAGCTTTGAAACCGAATCTAGACCATTAAATGTCCTAGATTCAGTTTCATTAGATTTAAAAAAAGGAAAAACCCTAGGCTTAGTTGGGGAGTCCGGCTGCGGAAAAAGCGTCACATCTATGTCTATAATGCGTTTACTGCCTCAACCTGCTGGTAAAATCCATGCCGGAAGCATTTTATATAAAGACACAGACCTAACAGCAGTATCCAGTGAGAGACTAAGAGAAATCAGAGGCAATAGAATTGCCATGATCTTTCAAGAGCCAATGACGGCACTGAACCCTGTTCAAACGATTGGTAAGCAGCTATTGGAGGTGTATAAGCTACACCGCAAAGAGCTAAACAAAGGTCAACGATTAAGCGCTGCACTGGAGATACTGAAAAAAGTAGGCATCCCAGAACCGCAAATTAGAATCAATGAATTTCCACACCAACTTTCAGGCGGCATGAGACAAAGAGTTGTCATAGCCATAGCACTGGCTTGTGAACCTGACATCTTAATCGCAGACGAGCCCACCACGGCACTTGATGTCACCATTCAAGCCCAGATATTAGAATTAATGAAAAGCTTGCAGCAAGAGCTAGGCATGGCCATTTTATTTATCACTCATGACCTGGGTGTAATTGCTGAGCTATGTGATGATGTAGCCGTCATGTATGCCGGCAGAGTCGTTGAAAAAACAGATGTATACACCCTATTTAAGAATCCTAAACATCCATATACTCAAGGGTTGCTGAATTCAATCCCTAAAATAGACAGTAATGACAAAAAACGATTAGACACCATAGAGGGGCAAGTACCTTCCCTCACTTCCATGCCAAAAGGTTGTCGCTTCCAAAATCGCTGCCCTCACTCAGAAGAGGCCTGC
>CAJXIT010000142.1 GCA_913054055.1 uncultured Thalassolituus sp. | reverse complement strand
CTTTGGTGGTTTGTCTTGGTGCGCGATTCACTGAGCTTTTAAAGTGAATATTACCTAAACCGCGCTCACCACCTTTTGCTACCAATAGTTCTTGGCCGTGTTCGGTTAAGTCACCTAAAACCTCTAAGGTGTCTTCATCAATCACTGTGGTGCCAATGGGTACTTTTAGGTATTCATTTTCACCTTGGTGACCACTCATTTGACTGCCCATACCACCTTGACCGGTTTGGGCTTTATAGCGACGCACATAACGAAAATCCACCAGGGTATTGATGGATTCGTCAGCGATTAAAATCACGTCTCCGCCGTGGCCACCGTCGCCACCGTCAGGGCCGCCCTTAGGAATATACTTTTCACGGCGAAAGCTCATACAGCCATTGCCACCTTTACCGGCTTCAACGCTTATACTGGCTTCATCTACGAATTTCATATATTTCCCCTAGGGTTCTCTTCAAGCGGTGCAGGCATAACCAATGGCCTAGCACCCTGCTTAAGCACACCTATATAGTATAGTTAATACTCAAGCTAATAATCATGTTTGGGCATAACCCAATATTGCCTTTCTTGGCCTATTCACTCACATCCCTATAAGTGAAAAAAGCCCTGCTGGTAAACCAAGCAGAGCTTTTCTTACGCGTATAACTCGTAATTATTCAGCAGCAGGAACGATGCTTACTTGCTTACGAAAAATACGACCTTTTTCTTCAAACTTAACGAAGCCATCCGCTTTCGCGAATAAAGTGTGGTCTTTACCACAGCCTACGTTATCACCTGCACGTACTTTAGTACCGCGCTGACGAATGATGATTGATCCAGCAGTTACGAATTGACCGCCGAAGGCTTTTACACCCAGGCGTTTGGCGTTACTGTCGCGACCGTTCTTAGTACTACCACCAGCTTTTTTGTGAGCCATCTGGTCTTCCTCTTCTCTAGGTGATTGAGCCTTTGGATATTCTACTCAATCAACTTTAGGTTAATCTTAATATAAGCATCTCAATGATGCTTCCCGTATCAAACTGCTATTAAGCAGAGATACCTGTAATTTTTAGCTCTGTGAACCACTGACGGTGGCCCATTTGCTTCATCGAGTGCTTCCGGCGACGGAACTTGATGATTTTAACTTTCTTGTGACGACCATGTGCAACAACTTCAGCTGTTACTTTAGCACCTTCAACAACAGGCTGACCGATTTTAACGTCGTCGCCATTGCCTACTAAAAGTACTTTTTCAAGATCAATTGATTCGCCAGTAGCGGTTTCAATTTTCTCTACTTTAAGAGTTTGACCTTCTTCAACACGGTATTGCTTACCGCCAGTTACGATAACTGCGTACATATTTCTCTCCAAAGAGCTTAATTACGGGCCTAATTTAGCCAGGCCCTGTGCTTACCTATTTGGCTAGCTACTTAATCTCCCTTGTTTGATTGCCAAATTAACAGCTCAAACAGGGTGCCTACTTCTATGGACGTCGTCTGTGACGCTCTATTGTAGGGAGCACACCGTGTACAAATAGCATTTGTACAGCAAGTCGGGCGCAGGATTATATAGCAAACCCTTTCCATACGCAAAGCCTATATATTATACAAAACCTGACTTTTTTGCGCGGCAGGCAGCATATTTGCCCATTTGTGCCTTGCGCTTAAGAGTGCCCGTCATTAGGATACGACCCTTAATTTGGAAAGTGCCTACAGATGCTAGTTAAAGACATATATTCAGTTGTCGAAAAGGATTTTGATCAAGTAAACCAGCTTATTATTGATCAGCTGCGTAGCGATGTCCCTATGGTGGAAAAAATTGGCCACCACATCATTGAAAGCGGCGGCAAACGCATGCGTCCGCTTTTGGTTCTGCTAGCCGCTAAGGCCTTGAACCCAAAAGAGCATTCTAACGAGCAACACCCTTTACTAGCAGGTATTATCGAATTCCTTCATACCGCCACCTTGTTGCATGACGATGTTGTAGACACGTCTGATATGCGCCGTGGCAAGGCCACCGCTAACGCTAAGTTTGGCAATGCTCCTAGCGTATTAGTTGGGGACTTCCTATACAGCCGGGCCTTTCAAATGATGGTAAACCTAGGCTCTATGCGGGTGATGGACATTCTATCCAACGCAACTTGCGTCATTGCCGAAGGTGAAGTGATGCAGTTAATGAATGTAAAAAACCCAAACCTGACCGAAGACAAGTACATGGACGTGATTCAGGGTAAAACTGCCATGCTATTTGAAGCCAGCTCACACTCTGGTGCAGTATTGGCACAAGCCGATGAACAACAAGAATCGGCCCTAAAGCTTTATGGTCACCACTTGGGTATGGCATTTCAGCTAGTAGACGATGTACTGGACTATGTAGGCAACGCTGAAGAACTGGGCAAAAACGTGGGAGATGACCTTGCTGAAGGCAAGACCACTCTGCCATTAATATTTGCCATGGAGCACGCCAACGAAGACCAATCCAACTTTATCAAGCAGGCTATTCGCAAGGGCAGCACTGAGAATCTAGCGGAAATCGTCACCATTGTTCAGCAGTGTGGCGCCATTGATTACACGAATGAAAAAGCCCGTGAACACGTTCAGCACGCGCAAGCCGCGATCGACTGCTTGGATCACTCTCCTGCTAAAGAGGCATTAAACGCCCTAGCGGAACTGGCCGTCTCTCGCAGCCACTAGCCATTATAAACCTGCTCTTTTAGAGGGCAGGTGTTATTACCCCTTTCTCCACTCTCCTATTGTGCCGCCCACTTCCTATATTTCATGATCAGATCACAATCTGATAGAAACATGCCGCTTGGCACGTGCAAAATGAACTTAACTCCGCCATCATGACTCAAATGTTTTCTAGCCGTACTATTTACGAGAGTGTTATGGGTGCCACTACATTGAACGCCATTATAAGATTGGCCTTATTAAGCGCAATACTTCTTAGTCAACCTAGCTTAGCCAGCCTATTTGGTGAAAGTACCGCTTTACCCGCAGATCAGGCCATTCGATTTACCACCACAGAAACAGATAATGCCTTGCTGATTGAGTTTGAACTGGCAAATAATATTTATTTATACCAAGACAAAATTAAACTGACCTTTGCCGATAAATCACCTTACCCGCATTTTGCTTTTACAGAAAAAGCAGAAACCATTGAAGATCCAAGTTTTGGTAAAGTGGCCGTGTTTTATCATAACGCCATATTAAAAATTGATCGCACCCAACTACCAACAGGTAACCATACTCTTAAATTAAGGTACCAAGGCTGCGATGAGGCCATTGGTCTTTGCTACCCACCACAAAAAACGCAATTGGAAACCAGCGCCTCCGATATACAGGCCCCTAAGAACAGTACACCCACACAAATACAAACAGAGAATTTAAACAACGCCTCTGGCATTAATCAGTTTTTATCTGGAGCAGGTACTTGGTTAGTGATTGCTACTTTTTTGGTACTGGGCATTGGCTTAACGTTCACGCCTTGTGTTTTACCCATGGTACCGATTCTGTCTAGCGTCATTGCAGGGCAAAAAGATTTAACCACCCGCTCGGGTTTCATTATGTCGGTTAGCTATGTACTGGGCATGGCCATTACATTTGCATTAGCAGGTGTCGCTGTTGGCTTGCTAGGTGCTAGGTTTAATTTGCAAATTTACATGCAACAACCTTGGGTTCTGGGATTATTTGCAGGTTTATTTGTATTACTTGCCCTTTCAATGTTTGGCTTATACGAATTAAAACTGCCAAGATTCATTCAAGATCCACTGGATAAATTAAATCAAAAACAAAAAGGTGGAAACCTGATTAGCGTGTTTTTAATGGGGGCATTAAGCGCGGTTGTGGTTAGCCCTTGCGTAAGCGCTCCGCTAGCGGGTGCCCTTGTCTACATTAGCACCACGGGAGATGCCATATTAGGCGGACTAGCTTTATTTGCCATGGGCCTAGGCATGGGCCTTCCTTTAATTGCCATTGGCACCACAGGCGCATCTGTATTACCCAAAGCAGGCATGTGGATGGAACAAGTTAAAGTTTTCTTTGGAGTGTTATTGCTGGCAGTTGCTTTATGGATTTTAGGCCGTGTATTACCAGAAGATATTTATTTATTGTCTTGGGCAGGTTTATTTGGCATTTATGCCGCTGTACTAGGGGCGTTTGAACCGGCAGAAAATGCTAAGCAACGCATGATAAAAGGCATGTCCATTCTCATGTTTAGCCTTGCCATTATTTTAATGGTTAAAGTATTTTTGGCTGGTAATTTTGTTCAACAAAATACAAATACGCTTAACGCCACGCATGGACAAGCCGCTCAGCAAAAACAGGATGATTTTTTCACCAGCATCAGCCGACAAGATGTTTTTGAACAAGCTTTGGCTCAAGCCAAAAACAATGAGCAATTAGTGTTCGTAGATGTATACGCCGACTGGTGCATTGAATGTAAAATCATGAGCAACACGTTATTCGCTGACCACGAAGTAAGAGCTGCACTGGATGAATTTGTGCGCATTAAACTGGATATCACCGCATTTGATGAGTTTCATAAATCCTATCTTGAGTCACAAGGTGTGTTTGGCCCGCCCACCCTTATCTTTTATGGCTTAGATGGCAACAGCATTGCAGAAGCCAAAATTTTAGGGGAGATCAGTAAGGCGGATTTTTTGTCACATTTGGATCAGTTTGATCCTTGATTTGTATTGATTGTTTTCCCGGATGGCGCTTCGCTCTATCCGGGCTACGGTTACCGTATTAAATGAATGGATAATCGCAACCGCCTGTTATTACCGCAACAACCGTCATCCCCCTTAACAACGGCCATTCCCCTAACACCATCACTCCTCTAACAACTGTCATTCCCGCGCAGGCGGGAATCTATTGCCCACGTTAGCACCGATAGACTTTTCTACAGACATAAAAAAACCGAGCATATAGCTCGGTTTCTTATTGTCTGAAAATAAAACCTTATTTGGTTTTCTTTGCAGTAGACTTCTTAGCGGTTGTCTTTTTCGCTGTGGTCTTCTTTGCAGAAGTTTTCTTAGCGGTAGATTTCTTAGCTGTTGTCTTTTTAGCCGTAGTCTTCTTCGCAGTAGACTTTTTAGCAGTGGTCTTTTTAGCGGTGGTTTTCTTCGCCGTAGACTTCTTAGCTGTTGTCTTTTTCGCTGTGGTTTTCTTAGCGGTAGACTTTTTAGCAGTGGTCTTTTTCTCAGCAGCTTCTTCAGCATCTGCTTTTTTGGCAGGGGCTTTTTTAGCTGCTTTTTTAGCCGTTGTTTTCTTAGCTGCTTGCTTCTTCTCTGCTTTTTTAGCAGGTTCAGCTTTCGCTTGCGGCTTAACACCACTCTTAACAAATTCAGCCAGTTCATTCATACGAGCAACTTGCTCAGTATTTAACTTGCCAATCTTGTTAAGGTTCTGCAAACGCTTAAGCTCTTTTTTGCCTTCAGCAATTTGCTTTTTAAGTTCTTTCTTATCTTGCAGCTCAGCTTTAAGCTTTTCTTGCTCTTCCTTGTAACGGGCTTCGCGATCTTCTTGCTGCTTAATTAATTCTTGCTGTAGCTTGCGACGCTCTTCTTCACGAGCCGCACGCTCTTTCGCACGCTCTTCTTCACGAGCCGCGCGCTCTTCTTCAATTTGTTTTTGCTCTTCAGGGCTTAAAGCCGGAGCTTCTTCCACCACTTCAGCCGCTTCTGCAGGAGCTTCTACTTCTGCTTCCACAGATAGAGAGCCACCACCAAGTAGCGCTTCAAGAGCGGCTATTTGGTCTACCATAGCTTCTTGAGAATCATCCTTCAGTTCTTGTTGCTCTTTCTGCTTAAGAATTTTTTTGTAGGAAGGACGAGATGATGCTTTTGTACGCTTGCGAGGTTTAGCCATTAATCAGTTGCTCACTCCGAAGGAGATATTTATTCAGGTGTCTATAAAACGCGCGTATTATACGCATTTTTAGCCCAATAGGCCAAAACTAATACAGTTATATTGCTCAATTTAATGAGTTTTAGCCCATTATTGAGGGATTTTACTGCTAATCCTCCTCTAATAATCAATTTATTAGAGAAAGCTCACCCTACTGTTATTCAGTTAAGACCATATTTTGTACAGTTGCCGAGTTTTTAATTTGAAGCGCTTATTCTTTAAGCGCCCCTTTAACCTGCTCATCAGCATGGTAAGAAGACCTCACCATTGGGCCACTGGCTACTCTGACAAATCCAAGATCGCGAGCAATTTGTCCTAGCTCATCAAATTCATCAGGATGTACAAAACGCTCAATCGCCAAATGATCTTTACTTGGCTGTAAATATTGACCTAGCGTGATCATATCAATGTTATGGGCACGCATATCTTTCATCACTTCGATGACTTCTTCTTTGGTTTCACCTATGCCAAGCATTAGGCCTGACTTGGTCAACACATCTGGGCAGCGCTCTTTATACTTTTTAAGCAAATCTAAAGACCATTGATAATCTGACCCTGGACGCACACGTTTATATAAAGAAGGCACAGTTTCTAAATTATGATTGAACACATCTGGAGGGGTTTGCGCCAAGATGTCTAATGCGATATCCATTCGGCCACGAAAATCAGGTACAAGCACCTCCACCTGCAGTTTTGGGCTAAATTCTTTTGAATAACGTATGCAGTCTGCAAAATGCTGGGCGCCACCATCTTTCAGGTCGTCTCTGTCAACAGATGTCACCACCACATACTTTAGCCCCATATCGGCAATGGCCGATGCCAGCTCTTTGGGTTCATTGGGGTCCAGAGGGTTTGGGCGGCCATGTCCCACATCACAAAACGGACAGCGGCGAGTACATATATCCCCCATGATCATGAAGGTAGCTGTGCCGCCCCCAAAGCATTCACTGATATTTGGACAAGAAGCTTCTTCACAAACCGTGTGTAGCTTATGTTTACGCAGCTTATCTTTAACCGTTTGGATAGAGCCTGTATTAGATGGAATACGCACACGTATCCAATCCGGTTTGCGCGGCATGGTTTCAGTGGGTATCACCTTTATGGGAATGCGCGCGACTTTTTCAGCACCGCGTTTCTTAACGCCCTGCTTTTTATCAATTTTTTTCTTTTGACCGACTTCGATAAACGGGTCAGTAGGGTTATCTGTGCTCATGGCAGCTGGTTACCTAAGTCTTGTACGTCTTGGTAAGACATATTTCTTTGTAATTGCACAATTAGTTTTTGTGCAATGGTATGAATATCAAATTGAGGGCTTTGAGTAAGGTCTCTAAGCTGTGTCATGTTCATGCCAGCATACCCACAAGGATTAATGCGGCGAAACGGCTCTAGGTCCATATCTATATTTAATGACAGACCATGAAAACTAAAGCCCTTGCGAATGCGCAAACCTAACGAGGCGATCTTTTCTTCATTCACATACACGCCTGGGGCGTCACTTTTTGGGTACGCCGTGACACCGCATTCGGCTAGCACATCCACCAAGCTCTGCTCTATGTTACTCACTAATTCTCTTGGCCCCATTCCTGAGCGCTTAATATCTGCCATGATATAAGCAACTAGCTGACCCGGGCCATGATAGGTGACCTGGCCACCACGGTCGGTTTGAATAACAGGAATATCCCCGGTAAATAACAAGTGCTCGGGCTTGCCTGCTTGGCCTTGTGTAAACACAGGGGTGTGTTCTAACAACCAAATTTCATCTTGCGTTTCTGGAGTTCGAGTATCAGTAAAGTCTTTCATTGCCTGCCAAACTGGCGGGTAATCCAAATCTTTACCTAAATAGCGAACACCTACGTTCATCACATCACCAGTTTTATACGGTCATGTTGTATAAAGTCTTTATGTAGGTTTTCTAACTGCTCTACGGATTGAGCTGTGATAAAGAACGTCATAGAGGTGAAGCGACCATTACTGCTCTGATTGATGCTGATGCGCTTCTCATCAAAGTCTGGAGCATGAACTCTCATCAGGTCCAGTACAAATTCTTCATAGTCGTCAGCCGTGACACCCAGTACTTTTACTGGGTAATTTGGGCAAGGAAATTCTATTTTTGGAGCGTCTGTTTTTTTAGCCATGAGTCTCTACTGCGGCAACTATTCAGAGTGAATGACTCCCGCTTTATAAGGCTTAAGCGGGGTATTTCAAGGATTTAACTGATCAATGAGTAAAAGAATAGCTTAATATAGTCCCAGATGCGGGCCACAAAGCCTGCTGGCTTCACTTCATGCAAAGAATACAAGGCTTTATCCATCAGTACTTTTTCACCTAAAGACACTTTCACACGACCATATTCCATACCCTTAATAACTGGGGCCTTAATAATATTATCAATGCTGTATTCAACCGTTAGGTTGTCCTCTTGACCACGAGGAATAGTGATATAGGCGCCTTCTTTAACCCCCAGTTGTAATGCTTCAGACTCACCTAACCAAACTCTGGCATCTTGTAATGCTTCATTTTTAGAATATAGCTTATGGCTCTCAAAATAACGGAAGCCATAAGTGAGCAGCTTTTGAGATTCATCGGCGCGACCACGATCAGACTTAGCCCCCATCACCACGGATATTAAGCGCATGCCATTGTGAACAGCACTTGAAACTAAGCAGTACCCGGCTTCGTCTGTGTGTCCGGTTTTTAG
>CAJXIT010000141.1 GCA_913054055.1 uncultured Thalassolituus sp. | reverse complement strand
AAGCTGGTGGCCAAAATATAAAGCTGTGATAACAAAGCCCTAAAAACAAAAAAGCGCTCACCTAAGTGAACGCTTTTTTTCATCAAACAATAACCTTATCTGGCAATGTTCTTCTTGATGGTCTCGACAACGCGTAGCTGAGCAACTGCTTGAGCTAGCTCAACCGCTGCTGCTGCATAGTTGAAGTCAGCACCAGCACCCGCCATTGAGGCTTCGGCACGGCTCTTAGCTTCTGCAGCTGCTTGCTCGTCAATCTCATCGGCACGCATAACGACGTCAGCCAATACTGAAATTGAAGAAGGTTGTACTTCCAGGATACCACCCGAAAGGTAAAACACTTCTTCGCTTCCATCTTGCTTGACGATGCGCGCCATGCCAGGCTTGATATTAGTAAGCAGAGGAGCGTGACCAGGCATAACACCTAAATCACCTTCTGAACCAGTTACTTGTAGGTGTGCTACAAGACCAGAAAAGATGCTATTTTCTGCACTTACAATATCAAGCTGTACTGTCATGGCTGCCATCCGTTCTCCTTAAACTAAATCAAAGATTTAGTTATTTTTTGTTAGCTTTCTCAACGGCTTCGTCGATTGAACCAACCATGTAGAACGCTTGCTCTGGAAGGTGATCGAACTCACCATCTAGAATGCCCTTGAAGCCACGGATTGTGTCTTTAAGAGAAACGTACTTACCTGGAGAACCGGTGAATACTTCTGCTACGAAGAATGGCTGTGAAAGATATTTTTCAATCTTACGAGCACGGAATACAGTTGTCTTATCTTCATCAGATAATTCATCCATACCTAGGATCGCAATAATATCTTTCAGCTCTTTGTAGCGCTGAAGTACGGTTTGAACACCGTTAGCAACATCGTAATGCTCTTGGCCAACAACCTGTGGATCAAGCTGACGTGAAGTCGAATCCAATGGGTCAACCGCTGGGTAAATACCCAGAGAAGCAATGTTACGTGACAATACAACAGTCGCGTCTAAGTGAGCGAAGGTTGTTGCTGGTGATGGATCCGTTAAGTCATCCGCAGGTACGTATACGGCTTGAACAGAGGTAATAGACCCTGTCTTAGTCGATGTAATACGCTCCTGAAGTACACCCATCTCTTCAGCCAATGTTGGCTGGTAACCTACTGCTGATGGCATACGGCCTAGCAGTGCAGATACTTCAGTACCCGCCAAGGTGTAACGATAGATGTTATCTACGAAGAAAAGAACGTCTTTACCTTCGTCACGGAACTTCTCAGCCATTGTTAGACCAGTCAGTGCCACACGTAGACGGTTTCCTGGAGGCTCGTTCATCTGACCATATACCATGGCCACTTTATCTAGAACGCCAGAATCTTCCATCTCGTAGTAGAAGTCGTTACCCTCACGAGTACGCTCACCTACACCAGCGAAAACTGATAAACCAGAGTGTGCTTTAGCGATGTTGTTAATAAGTTCCATCATGTTAACGGTCTTACCAACACCAGCACCACCAAACAGACCAACTTTACCACCCTTAGCGAATGGACATACAAGGTCGATAACCTTGATACCAGTCTCTAAAAGTTCAGTGGTGTTTGACTGATCTTCGTATGAAGGAGCTTCACGGTGGATCACATAGCGATCTTCTTCACCGATAGGGCCCGCTTCATCAACAGGCTCACCCAATACGTTCATAATACGGCCTAGGGTCGCAGACCCAACCGGAACAGTAATTGGTGAACCAGAGTTTACAACCTCTAGGCCACGACGCAGACCATCTGAAGAACCCATAGCGATGGTACGAACTACACCACCACCAAGTTGCTGCTGAACTTCCAGCACCAAGCCTTCACTTTTGATCTCTAGAGCGTCATATACCTGAGGTACGGCATCATGTGGAAACTCAACGTCCACAACCGCGCCAATTACTTGGACAACAGTACCTGTGCTCATGATTAATCCTCTAAAACTTGTATTCGTTACCTAGCCTAAACGGCGGCAGCACCTGAAACAATTTCCGAAAGTTCTTGCGTAATCGCAGCCTGACGGGCCTTGTTATAGACCAACTCCAAGTCACTGATAAGTTCACCAGCGTTGTCTGTCGCAGCTTTCATAGCAACCATACGGGCTGCTTGCTCAGATGCGATGTTTTCAACAACACCTTGATAAACTTGAGACTCCACATAACGAACCAATAAGGTATCCAAAAGTTGCTTTGGATCCGGCTCGTATAGGTAATCCCAGTGATGAGAAATCTCATCTTCTTCTGACTTAGGCAAAGGTAGCAGCTGCTCGATCACCGGGGTTTGAGTCATAGTATTTACAAACTTGTTGAATACTACGTACAAACGGTCCAGCTTGCCTTCGTTGTATGCTTCTAGCATCACACGTACTGTTCCGATCAAGTCGGCTAGCTTTGGAGCATCGCCTAAACCTGAAGCAGAAGCAGATACTTGTCCGCCAAAGCTATTGAAGAACTGGGCACTACGTGCACCAATTGTACAGAATTCAACTTCTGCACCAGCTTCACGCTGCTTCTTCACGTCTGCGACAACCTTTTTGAAAAGGTTGACGTTCAGACCACCACAAAGACCACGGTCGGTTGACACAACAATGTAACCAACACGCTTAGCTTCTCGCACTTCCAAATATGGATGCTTATATTCGAGAGAACCTTGCGCTACGTGACCGATCACCTTACGCATATTTTCTGCATATGGACGACTCGCTGCCATGCGATCTTGTGCTTTACGCATTTTACTCGCGGCAACCATCTCCATTGCAGACGTGATCTTCTGAGTGTTTTGAACACTCGCGATCTTGGTTTTAATCTCTTTAGCGTTGGCCATCTTTACTCTCCAATTCTGGACCTGAGGTGCCTAAGGCACCTCTAATTTTTACCAGGTTTGGGTTTCTACGAACTTGTCCAAGCTAGCCTTCAACTCACTTTCGATGTCGGCATTATAGTTGCCAGTCTCGTTAATGGTCTTCATTAGGTCAGCATGTTCACTGTTCATGAAAGAGAGCAGAGACGCTTCGAAATCACCGATTTTAGCCAGCTCAACACTCTTCAAGTAACCTTTTTCAGCTGCGAAAATAGACACAGACTGATCAGCGATACTCATTGGAGCATATTGCTTTTGCTTCATTAGTTCGGTAACACGCTCACCATGCTCAAGTTGAGCACGAGTTGCATCATCTAAGTCAGATGCAAACTGTGAGAACGCTGCAAGCTCTCGATACTGTGCAAGAGCGGTACGAATACCACCAGACAGTTTCTTGATGATCTTAGTCTGAGCCGCACCACCAACACGAGAAACCGAAATACCAGGGTTAACAGCAGGACGTAGTCCAGAGTTAAATAGGTCAGTTTCAAGGAAGATTTGACCATCGGTAATCGAAATTACGTTAGTCGGTACGAATGCAGATACGTCACCAGCTTGAGTTTCAATAATTGGTAGAGCAGTCAAAGAACCAGTTTGGCCTTTAACTTCACCTTTAGTGAACTTCTCAACATACTCGGCGTTAACACGTGAAGAACGTTCTAACAGACGAGAGTGAAGATAGAATACATCACCTGGGTATGCTTCACGTCCTGGTGGACGCTTAAGAAGCAATGAGATTTGACGGTAAGCAACAGCTTGCTTAGACAAATCATCATATACGATTAGTGAGTCTTCACCGCGGTCGCGGAAGTATTCACCCATTGTACAACCAGAGTATGGAGCCAAGTATTGTAGTGCAGCAGCTTCAGAAGCTGTAGCAACAACAACAATGGTGTTCGCCAAAGCGCCGTGCTCTTCAAGCTTGCGTACAACGTTAGCAATGGTAGAAGCTTTTTGGCCTACCGCTACGTATACACACTTAATGCCTGAATCTTTTTGGTTGATAATTGCATCGATCGCAAGAGCGGTTTTACCGATCTGACGGTCACCAATGATCAATTCACGCTGGCCACGACCGATTGGGATCATGGAGTCAACAGCTTTATAACCAGTTTGCACTGGCTGATCTACTGATTTACGCTCAATTACACCTGGTGCAATTACTTCAACAGGAGAGAAACCATCGCTATCGATAGGTCCTTTACCGTCAATTGGTTCACCTAGTGTGTTGACTACACGGCCTAAAAGACCACGGCCAACAGGTACTTCCAAAATACGGCCTGTTGTTTTAACTTTGTCGCCTTCTGCCAAAGTGGCATAAGGGCCCATTACTACGGCACCGACAGAATCACGTTCTAAGTTCAACGCGATTGCAAAACGGTTGCCAGGCAGCTCGATCATTTCACCCTGCATCACGTCGGCTAGGCCGTGGATGCGGATGATGCCGTCACTTACTGCAACGATAGTACCTTCGTTGCGAGCTTCACTAACGACTTCGAACTGCTCGATCCGCTGTTTAATCAGATCGCTGATTTCAGTGGAATTCAGTTGCATGCTCAAACTCCCAATTACGACTGCAGCGTATCAGACAGACGCGAAATTTTTCCGCGGACCGAGCCATCAATGACTAAGTCTCCTGCCGTGATAATTACACCAGCAATAAGGCTGGCATCTATGCTGCAATTCAGCTTAACTTTGCGTGCTAGACGTTTCTCTAGAGAAGCGCTCAGCTCTTGTAGTTGCTCTGAGGTTAGCTCAGTCGCTGAAACGATTTGCGCTTCAACTTCTTTCGCGTACTCACGTTGCATCTCAACAAATTGTTGAGCAACAGCAGGTAGCGCAACTAAACGACCGTTTTCAGCCATTACCTTTAACAGGTTCTGAGCTTGCTCGTTGACCTGCTCACCACAAACTCCAATAAAGAGTTCAGCAAGCTGGATGCTGGCTAAAGAGCCAGACAGTAAAGGCTGCATAGTTTCGTTTTCACTAACTAGTGCGGCAAAGTTAAGCATTTCTGCCCAACTATCTACTGCTTTATGTTCAAGAGCAAAGTCAAAAGCTGCCTTTGCGTAAGGACGAGCGATGGTGGTTATTTCAGCCATAACTCAAGCTCCTTATTTAAAGTTCAGCAACAAGTTTATTAACTATGTCACTGTGTGCGGCTTCATCAATCGAACGTTCAAGAATTTTTTCTGCGCCAGCAATAGCTAGTACAGCAACTTGCTTACGCAAGTCTTCTTTTACGCGATTACGTTCAGCTTCAATTTCTGCTTGACCTTGAGCGATAATTTTAGCGCGCTCAGCGTCAGCTTCAGCTTTAGCTTCGTCAACGATTTGAGCTTTGCGTTTGTTCGCAGACTCAATAATTTCGTTAGCAGTCGCTTTAGCGTCTTTTAGTTGGTCAGTGGCTTTCGCCTGTGCCAACTCAAGGTCTTTCACGGCACGGTCAGCATCGGCTAGACCGTCGGCAATCCTTTTTTGGCGTTCTTCGATGGCATTCATCAAAGGAGGCCAAACAAACTTCATGCAAAACCACACGAAGATAATAAAGGCAACCGTCTGACCGAGTAGGGTAGCGTTGATATTCACAACAGCCTCCTATTAAGTTTAAAGACAGAAGCGTTTATTAAAGCATTGCACCAAGAGGGTTAGTAAATAGCATGAATAATGCAATACCAACACCGATCATAGTTACGGCGTCCAATAGACCCGCTACGATGAACATTTTAACTTGTAGCATAGGAGCCATTTCTGGTTGACGCGCAGCGCCTTCCAAGAACTTGCCACCTAGTAGGCCGAAACCGATAGCAGTACCTAACGCACCCATACCAATCAACAGAGCAACAGCAATAGCTGTCATGCCTAATACAGTTTCCATCTCTATCTCCAATATTCTAAATCTTTGTTATTAATGATTTAGTTTAAAAATTTCTACAGCAGATCCTTAATGATCTTCATGCGCCATGCTTAAGTAAACAATGGTCAACATCATGAAGATAAACGCTTGCAAAGTGATAACCAAAATATGGAAAATTAACCAACCTAGTTGTAGTGTTACACCTAGAGTAGATAATGCCCAGTTAGCACCGTACATCAACGCAATAAGGATGAATATCAACTCACCCGCATACAAGTTACCGAACAAACGCAGTGCCAATGAAATAGGCTTAGCGATGAGAGTAACCGTTTCTAGCAAGAAGTTGACGGGTATCATTGCCCAATGGTTAAAAGGCTGCATGGTCAGTTCTTTAACAAAACCTGAAACGCCTTTGACTTTAATGCTGTAATAAATAATCAGCAAGAACACACCGATAGCCATGCTAAAGGTAATGTTTAAGTCTGTCGTTGGTACAACTTTCATGTAAGGGATACCAGCAGCCATCGCTAGTTCAGGGATCCAGTCTACTGGAACCATATCCATGAAGTTCATCATGAATACCCATACAAAAATTGTTAGTGCCAACGGAGCAATAACAGGATTGCGGCCATGGAAGGTTTCCTTAACGCTACTGTCAACGAACTCAACTATCATCTCGACAAAACACTGAAGTTTGCCAGGAACACCGGTAGTTGCTTTCTTGCCAACGCTATGGAATAGCCACAAGAACAAAACACCAAGCCCAACCGAAAAGAACAACGAATCAATGTGCCATGTCCAGAAGCCTTCACCAACACTTAAGTTGGTAAGGTGGTGCTGGATATAGCCCTGCGGTGTTAACGCTTCACCAGTTGCAGCCATGATTCATCCCACTTAACTTTGCTTGAAATATAAAGGGGCTGTCCAAGGTACAATTAACACAAGCAAGTAACTGATGAACAACGGCATAAATGACGACTTCATCAAACCAAATGCAAGTGAAAACAACACAATGGTTAACAGCAACTTTACCGCTTCCCCCAGGAAAAAAGACCGTACGACTTTTCCTGATGCTTGTGCTCCCGCATGGGAAAAAGCTAGGGTTGCGAATACAAAATTAGGGAGTACAGCGATAGCGCCACCTGCCAAAGCAGATAGTCCATACTGAGCTCCCCACAGAGCGAAAAAGAAAACTGAAACACTCCCAGCCACCGCCGCCTGTATCAAAACCAATTTATAGGCTGACCAACGGCCACGACGTGCTAAAACCTTGCTCAATTTATCTTCTCCGCATTATAACTTCTTGTTTCGATGACCGGATTACAAATATCCGTAAAAACTCGAGGTACAAAAAGCTTGCGAAAGTATACCGTTTCAGGCTTTCAAAGCAAGTTTAAGTGTTAGAAAAAGGAGACTTTTAGCGTGATCTACGCCAAAAGTCTAAAAGTATAAGATTAACGAATGTCACAAAATTACATAATATAGTGTTAACTTTGTTTTATTTAGCGGATTTTGCTGATAATACCCTCTAATTCAGCCAAATTTTGATAGTTAATTACCATTTTTCCTTTACCTTTCTTATTATGGGTAAGAGAAACTTTAGCACCTAACCTTTCAATTAATTGGCTCTCTAGACGGACTACATCGTGATCTTTAGCAGGTTTTTCGACGATTTCAGTTTGGTTTAAGGTTTTATTAACTAATCGTTCAGTTTCACGAACGGTTAATTCTTTAGAAACCACTAATCGAGCAAGATTCGTTTGCTCATCGCCCTCAATTGCCAGCAATGCGCGACCATGACCCATGTCAATATCGCCATATTCAAGCATGCGTTTTACCGGCTCATTTAAGCCATTTAGCCGTAGCAAATTTGACACTGTCGCGCGAGATTTACCTACAGCATCAGCAATCTGTTGGTGAGTAAGCTCAAATTCTTCTATTAGACGGTTTAACGCTATCGCTTCTTCCATCGCATTTAAGTCTTCACGCTGAATATTCTCAATCAACGCAATAGCAACAGCAGCTTCGTCAGGAACTTGCTTAACAATACATGGGATCTTGGTGAGCCCAGCTAATTGAGAAGCGCGCCAGCGACGTTCACCGGCAATGATTTCATAGTTGTTATCAGACACCGTGCGCACCACAATAGGCTGAATAACCCCTTGGGCGCGAATAGACTCAGCCAGTTCTTCTAATGCCTCGGTAGACATATCTTTGCGTGGCTGATATTTACCAGGTTGTAATCTATCTATATCCAGTGTAATTAAGTCATCACTTTTTACATCAGACTCAACTTCTGCAGCTTTAGGTTCAAGTCGTTTACTGGCTGCGTGGCTAGTACTCAAAAGTGCATCAAGCCCTTTACCTAAGCCTCTTTTCTTCAATGTCATTTATCTCTATTCCTTACTCTTGCTCAGCCAGTTCTAATTGCTCTGCACGACGAATTATTTCACCCGCCAATGCAAGATAGGCTTTGGCTCCTGCGCTCGATTTATCATAATACATAGCAGGCGCACCAAAACTGGGGGCTTCAGCAAGTCGAACATTCCTTGGGATCACGGTGCGATAAACTTTTTCGCCAAAATGCTGTTTGAGTTGATCTGATACATCGTTTGATAAGCGATTACGTGGATCGTACATGGTGCGTAAGATCCCTTCGATATGCAGCCCAGGATTAACCATCGCGCCTAACTTACTAATGGTATCCATCAAGGCCGTTAACCCTTCAAGAGCATAATACTCACACTGCATTGGCACCAACACAGAGTCGGCGGCAGACATAGCGTTAACAGTCAGCATATTCAGTGACGGCGGGCAATCAATGAGAATGTAGTGCAAGTCATATTTGTCCATTGCCGTCTGGCGCAGGGCATCATGCAACAGAAAACTGCGCTTTTCATTGGACATCAACTCAATGTCAGCCGAGCTGAGAT
>CAJXIT010000140.1 GCA_913054055.1 uncultured Thalassolituus sp. | reverse complement strand
GACCGGTTTGTCGGCTTAGGAATTGCTCTAACAAATCGGGAAAATAATAGGTGGCCAGCATAGAGGGGCAGGCAATGTTTAACTCCCCTTTTAATAGGCCGTTAAGCTCTGACATAGAGTCTTTTAATTCGCCTACTTGCATCAGTATTTGTTTGGCTTGCGCCATGGCGGTTTGCCCTTCGCTGGTGAGGCGGATGGCTTTGTTATCACGCTCCAACAGTGTGGTGCCTAACTCTTCTTCAAGCTTACGCACGGCAATGCTCACAGCGGGTTGCGCCATGTGCAGCTTTTTTGCCGCTTGGCTAAAGCTTTGCTGTTCTGCCACACAGATGAATATCTCGAGTTTTCTAAGATCCACTGACGGACTCTCTAAGTTAAACACTATGGAATCAGTATATATAAATTATATGAAAATGATAAATATCATATATTTTATATAGAGACTTGTGTTTGCTAGTCTGATGATAACGAATAGACACACATGAGCAGCAGGCAGAATCATGAACGCACCCAAAAAGATCTGGCAGAAAATCAATTGTCAAGACCCGTTGTTAATTGAAAGCTTATTAACCGATGAGCAGCGCATGGTGCGTGACAGTGCCAAGCAATACGCCGAGCAAAAGTTACAACCTAGGGTGCAATCGGCGTTTCGCAAGGAAGAAACCGATGCTGCCATTTTCCGTGAAATGGGTGAGATGGGCTTATTAGGTTCCACTATTCAGGGGTATGGCTGCCCTGGTGTGGATTATGTGAGCTATGGCTTAATCGCCCGCGAAATAGAGCGCATCGATTCTGGTTATCGCTCCATGATGAGTGTGCAATCCTCTTTGGTCATGTATCCAATTTATGCCTATGGGTCAGAAGCACAGCGTGAAAAATATTTGCCCAAATTGGCCTCTGGTCAGTGGATTGGTTGCTTTGGTTTGACCGAACCGGATCACGGCTCTGATCCCGGTGGCATGATCACACGGGCAAAAACCGTGGAAGGTGGTTACCGTTTAACGGGCAATAAAATGTGGATCAGTAACAGCCCAATTGCAGATGTATTTGTGGTGTGGGCCAAAACCGATGACGGTGTGATTCGTGGTTTTGTTTTAGAAAAAGGCATGGAAGGTTTAAGCGCACCTAAGATCGAAGGCAAGCTGGCGTTACGGGCATCCATTACCGGTGAGATTGTGATGGATAATGTATTTGTTTCTGAAGATCACTTATTGCCAAACGTACAAGGATTAAAAGGTCCATTTGGTTGTTTAAACAATGCACGCTACGGCATTTCTTGGGGCGCGCTAGGGGCGGCAGAATCCTGCTGGTTCACCGCAAGAGAGTACACTTTAGATCGCAAGCAATTTGGCCGACCTTTGGCGGCTAATCAGTTAGTGCAAATGAAGTTAGCGGATATGCAAACCGAAATCAGTTTGGCGTTGGTGGCGTGTCACCGTGCGGGCCAAATGATGGATAACGGTGAAATTTCTCCCGAATTAATTTCTATGATCAAACGCAACTCTTGTGGCAAGTCCTTAGATATTGCTCGCACTGCCCGCGATATGTTGGGCGGTAATGGTATCTCAGATGAATTTCCAATCATGCGACACATGGTCAACCTTGAAGTGGTGAATACTTATGAAGGCACCCATGATATTCACGGCCTTATTTTAGGGCGCACACAAACCGACATTGCTGCATTTTAGTATTTAAAATGCCCTAACCAAATAGGTGATTGTATGAGTGCAGCGTTAAGTCATTTAAAAGTATTGGATTTGTCTCGTGTATTGGCGGGCCCTTGGGCCAGTCAAACACTGGCGGATTTTGGCGCGCAAGTGATTAAAGTAGAGCGCCCTGAAAAAGGCGATGATACTCGCGCGTGGGGCCCGCCGTTTTTAAAAGACAATCATGGCGGAACAACTAATGAATCAGCTTATTTTATGTCGGCTAATCGCGGCAAAGAATCGGTTTGTATTGATATCACCAGTGACGAAGGTCAGCAACAAATTAAAAAATTGGCTGAGCAGTGTGATGTGGTTATTGAGAATTTTAAAGTGGGTGGTGCCAAAAAATACGGCTTGGATTATGAGAGCCTGTCGAAACAAAACCCAAGATTAATTTACTGTTCCATCACTGGCTTTGGTCAAACAGGCCCTTATAAAGACCGCCCGGGTTATGACTTTTTAGTTCAAGCCATGGGTGGCTTAATGAGTGTCACGGGTGATGAAAAAAGTGGTCCGCAAAAAGTAGGGGTAGCACTAACGGATGTGATGACAGGGTTGTACGCCACGGTGGGTATTTTAACCGCCATTACTGAGCGAGAAAAATCTGGCTTAGGACAACATGTGGACTTGGCCTTATTAGATGTAACAGCGGCTACCCTTGCAAATCAAGCCACGAATTTTTTAGTGGGAGATAAAGTGCCAACCGGTTTGGGTAACGCTCACCCCAATATCGTGCCTTACCAAAGTTTTGAAACCGCGGATGGCCATATGATTGTGGCGGTTGGCAATGACGGACAATTTAAACGCTTTTGCCAGGTGATTAACTTAGCCGGTTTGGCAGATGATGAAAATTACACAAGTAACGAACAGCGTGTGTTAAATCGCGTGACCCTAGTGCCCATGTTGCAAGCGCAACTTAAACGAAAAAACCGTGACGAATGGTTGGCAGAATTTGAAAAACATCAAGTGCCGGCTGGGCCAATCAATACAATTGATGAAGTGTTTTCGAACGAGCAAATACTTGCCCGTGACATGCGTGTGAAGGTAAAACATGCATTGAACGACGAGCTGGAACTGCCAGGCAATCCCATTAAGTTATCAAGAACCCCTGTGAGTTATGATAAGGCACCCCCTTTGTTAGGGCAGCATACTGAGTCGGTGTTTAAGCAGTTTGGAATTGATGAGTCATAGAGAGAAAATCGGGCGCGGGGCACCCTCACACAAAATTATACCCCTTTGTGTGAGGGTGCCCCAGCGCCCGACCAGGTGCTTCAATTAAAGCCTAACTTCAATGCCTTGAGACTGCATATGCTCTTTGGCTTCTTGCACAGTATGCTCACCAAAGTGAAAAATACTGGCCGCTAATACCGCATCGGCTTTGCCTTCGGTTACGCCATCTGCAAGGTGTTGTAAGTTGCCCACCCCGCCAGATGCGATGACTGGTACGTTTACCGCTTCGCTTACCGCACGGGTCAGTTCAATATCAAATCCGTTTTTCACACCGTCTTGATCCATTGAGGTTAACAGCACTTCACCGGCGCCATAGTTAGTCATTTTTACAGCCCATTCCACCACATCAATGCCTGTTGGTTTACGGCCACCGTGGGTGAAAATTTCCCACTTGTTTGGTTCGCCTTCGCCGCTGACTTTTTTCGCATCAATAGCAATCACAATACACTGGCTGCCAAATTTTTCAGCGGCTTCTTTTACAAACTCTGGGTTGTAAATAGCGGCACTGTTAATGGCGGTTTTATCAGCCCCGGCATTAAGCATGTTGCGGATATCTTCTACCGTGCGAATGCCGCCGCCAACAGTTAATGGAATGAATACTTGTTCAGCAATGGCTTCTACCATGTGAATGGTGGTATCGCGGCCGTGATGGCTGGCAGTGATATCTAAGAAAGTGATTTCATCGGCACCTTGCTCGTCATAGCGCTTGGCCACAACCACAGGGTCGCCGGCATCACGGATATCAACAAACTGTACGCCTTTTACCACGCGACCGTTGTCCATCCAAGCAAGGAATGATTCTTTTCGCTAAACCCATAATTATCTTTCCGTCGCTTATTGGAGCTTGTTTATACGGCGTTAAAAAATCTATTTTACTCGTTACATAGCGTTGCTATGCGTTTCGCAAAATAGATTTTTTGCCTTGTCTAAACTGCGCCCAATACAGCTTTTATATTTCATTACCTTGTCAAAGGACAAGACTTTTAATCTAACAAATTTGGTTCTGGCTGTTAGGCCTGGCCATCCCATTCTAAAAAGTTTTTCAGCAACTGCAGACCGGCTGTATGGCTTTTTTCGGGGTGAAATTGCACAGCAAAAATATTGTCTTGGCCGATGGCGGCGGCAAAATCTTTTCCGTAGTGGCCGTGGCCCTTTATTTGGTTTTTGTTTTGTGCGTTTACGTAATAGCTGTGCACAAAATAAAAACGGCTGTTGTCTTCGATATCGTTCCACATAGGGTGGGCTTGTTGTGATACTTGGTTCCAGCCCATGTGGGGTACTTTTAGTTTTTCACCGGTTTGTGTGCCTTGGGTTTCAATTAAATTGTCCCCAAAGTATTTCACTTCCCCATCAAAATGTTTCAAGCATTCAACGCCGCCGTTTTCTTCGCTGTGATGCATTAAGGCTTGCATGCCCACACAAATGCCTAATAGCGGTTTTGTTTTTGCGACTTCGGCTACCACTTGATCAACCCCCATGCGTTTTATTTCCCCCATGCAATCGCGCATGGCGCCGACACCTGGTAGAACAACGTGGTCAGCTTTTAAAATGGTTTCAGGATCAGAGGTTACGATCACTTGGGTGTTGGTGTGTGCGTGCTCTAGCGCTTTGGAGGCGCTGTGAAGGTTGCCCATGCCATAATCAATCACGGCACAAATTTTACTTGTCATCGGTTTACTTCTCGCTTACTGGAGCTTGCCAATACTGCGTTGAATTTTTATTTTTACTCGTTACATAGCGCTGCTATGCGCCTCGCAAAAATAAAAATTCGCCTTGTCTTGACTGTGCCCAGTACAGCTTTTGCTGAATGGGCATTTAAATTGATGGGTTACGAAATTCGTAATACTTATTTCTAACCTATCTACAGCCTGTATTTTACGACTGATAAAGACGTTTACTTATTACAAAGAACCCTTGGTTGAAGGAATCATGCCTTCCATTCTTGGGTCAACTTCTAACGCCATGCGCACGGCACGACCAAACGCTTTAAATACGGTTTCGGCCTGGTGGTGAGCGTTGTGACCTTTGATGTTGTCGATGTGAAGCGTCACGCCAGCGTGGTTTACAAATCCTTGGAAGAACTCATAGAACAATTCGGTGTCAAACCCCCCAATGGCACCGCGAGTGAAAGGAATGTTGTATTCCAGTCCTGGACGACCAGAAAAGTCGATAACCACTCGGCTTAACGCTTCATCTAATGGCACATAGGCGTGGCCATAGCGACGCAGGCCTTTTTTATCGCCAACGGCTTTTGCAAACGCTTGGCCAAGTGTGATGCCGGTGTCTTCGGCACTGTGGTGATCATCAATGTGGTTGTCGCCTTTGCAAACAATGTCTAGGTCTACCAAGCCATGACGGGCAATTTGATCCAGCATATGCTCTAAAAAAGGCATGCCTGTATCAAATTGTGCTTTGCCAGTGCCATCTAGATTGATAGACACTTTGATTTTGGTTTCTGAGGTATTGCGTTCAATAGACGCCGTACGCTGAGCCATGTTGGTATCCTAATGGACGATCAAAAAACGCATTATACCTAAAAGCTATGTAAGTGGTTAGTTTGCGGACGATTTGATTGATGCCTTTTGGCTCGAATTGGATAGATGAAAGCTAATATTCATATAGATTTGGTAGGGTCTTGAAGTGAACATTATGGCTTTGATCGGCTATAAATGGGTAAGTTAAAACGATCGTTCAGTATACGGAACGATAAGTTGGAATATTCGAGCTTTATTCCTAATTCTGGGAAGGCTAGACTATGGCAAATTTTGTGAGTGAAGAAAGATGAAAATATTGAATGTTTTGGCTTTAGTATTGGCGTTTGCATTGCCAGCCCAAGCACAGGAAGCCGACCCTAAAACCGTGGTTAAGGCTGTTGCTGATAAGGTACTCAGTGAAATATTACAAAACAAAGAGAAATTGGATCAAGGGCCTGAGTTTTTATTGAGCTTGGTTGAAACCCATATGCTACCCATTATTGATCAAGAGCGTATGGCAAAAATGGCGTTAAAAGGCCATTGGAAGAGCATAAGCAAGGAACAGCAACAGAACTTCATAGAAGGTTTTAAGCGCTTAATGATTAAAACCTATGCGGGGGCATTTAAAGCTTATACTGGCCAAAAAGTGTCTTATTCGGACACCCGTTTTAACAAGTCAGGTAGCAAAGCCATCGTAAGCTCAGCCATTCATATGGCAGGTGGTTCATTGGTAAACCTTCAGTACCGCTTATATCAGAAAAACCCAGGAGACTGGAAAGTGTATGACGCCAATTTGGCAGGCTTAGGCGTGCTTAAAACGTACCGCGTTCAGTTTAATGAACAGATCCAAAAAGATGGCATACAAAAAACCATTGAGCAGTTATTAGCAGTACAGTTATAAATCTGGCGAGAAGTGACGTAACCCCAGTGTTTACGGGGTTTGCGTTACTGATTAATAAAGCCTAATCTAATACCTAGGTGACGCTTTTCAGTGTCCCCTTTGACTTAGGTTGGAATCATTATATGGCCAACGGCTGGCACCAGAAGTGGCTCATGTCACTTATGATTGTATTGTTTGCATGCTTGCAAGCAACGTCTGTGCACGCCGAGTTAAAAACCCACCAAATTAAAGCGGCTTACCTTTACCAGATTAGTAAATTCGTATTTTGGCCTGAAGCGCGCAAATTAGTCGATGCATTTCAGGTTTGTCAGTTGGGCAAAGACCGCTACGAAGGCACTCTGCAAAAGATGAAAGGCCGAACGGTTTTCAATAAGCCGGTTTCCATTGAAGCCATCGAAACCCTCGATCAGGCATCAGGTTGTCACCTATTGATCATTTCCTCCCCTAAAGACGTAAAGCAAAAAACGTTAAAAGATTGGCTGGCCATAAATCAGGTATTAACCGTAGTGGACGGTGCAGCCCATTCAGATATTGGGATGGTCGCTTTTGTGCTGGAGGATCAACGGGTACGTTTACACATCAATTTAAACCTTGCCGAGCATTCAGGTTTAGCATTTGCGGCTAACTTATTAGAAGTGGCCAGCCATATCGAACGCGGTAACTGATGATGTCGTGGTTACCTAAGCTTCACCTAAGAACCAAGCTAGTTGGTAGTATCGTTTTAACCAGTGTTATTGCTGTGTTGGCCACCAGCTTTGCGTTTGTGCAATATGATCGTCAGCAAGAAATCCGCACGGTTTCTGAAGATATGAGAATGCTGGCCAGTATTATTGCGAACCGATCAACCGCCGCTTTGATTTTTGGCGATGCCCGTCAAGCAGAGTCAAATTTAAAGGCTTTAGGCGAAAACCCCAATGTGGTGATGGCCTGTATTTATGACAGTGGCAATGATGTATTTGCATTCCACCATTTCACCCATTTAGACCAAGCCCCTTGTCCGGCTAAACCCAAGCAATCGGCTTTAACCATTGATGACGCCATTGAGATTTACGAACCAATCGAACTAGATAACCTGCTGATTGGTACCTTGTATATGAATATGAGTTTGGATTGGTTATCGCAGCGCTGGCGCGAGCAAATTACGTATATCTTCTTTGTCGTGTTTTTGGTTTTGGTGGCATCCATAGTGGTGGCGAAATATTTACAGATGCTGTTGGTAAAACCCATTCAAAAAATCACAGATACAGCTCGTAATATCTCTGAATTAAAAGATTACAGTTTGCGGGCAGAAACCGGTGTTAAGGATGAGCTGGGCGACATGGCGGGCGTATTTAATACCATGCTTGGCAAAATCGAAGAAGAAACCGAAAGCCTGTATTCAAGTGAAGAAAAATTTCGTCAGCTATCTTCTTTAGCGCCAGTGGGCATTTTTCAAATCAACATGGAAAATCAGATTACTTATGTGAATAGCCGATGGATTGAAATCACCGGCATTAGCCAACCCATGGTGAATTTAGAGCATTGGTTAGGACGCATACGCATGGAAGATAGGCGCCGTACGTTAAAGGCGTGGTCGGAATTGGTTCAAAGCCACAAAGAGTTTGTTGTGGAAGTGGGTTTTGAAAAAGAAGACGGCAGCATCACTTGGAGCATTATCGAAGCCAGTGTTTTATATGATAGTAAAGGGGTGGTGTATGGTTACATGGGCGCCATAAGTGATATTACAGCATTAAAAAATGCTCAGTTACAAATGGAAAACTTAGCGTTTTATGATCCGTTAACAGGATTGTCCAATCGCCGTTTATTTAAAGATCGTTTAAGTAAGGCGGTGGCAGAAAGTAAGCGCCGTGGAACTTTTATCGCTTTACTCTTTTTAGATTTAGATCAGTTTAAGCGCATCAACGATTCTTTGGGACATGACGCAGGAGATCAATTACTGGTAGAAGTCGCGAATCGATTGCAAGAGTGTATTCGGGAAAGCGACACGGTATCGCGCATTGGTGGTGATGAATTCACAGTGTTATTAACGGATATTGATTCTAGCCATGGTGTGCATCATATAGCCGAAAAGATTCTACAGTCCTTGGGTAAACCCATTCATTTAAATAACCAAGAGATCATTAATACAGCCAGTATCGGTATTACCTTGGCGCCCAGTGACGGCGATGATGACATTACGTTAATGCGTAATGCTGATTTGGCGATGTATCAGGCCAAAGCCAATGGCCGAAATAATTTTCAGTTCTTTTCTGAAGAAATGAATAAAGAAATGATGGGCTATCTAAAAATTGAAAAAGACCTGAGACAATCCATTGATGCAGAAAATGAATTCATTCTTTATTATCAACCTAAAATTGATTTGATTAATAATCGCTTTG
>CAJXIT010000139.1 GCA_913054055.1 uncultured Thalassolituus sp. | reverse complement strand
CGACGCTCTTCCGATCTGTTATCCAGTGCGTTAGTGGCTTCATCAAGTATGATCAATTTAGGGTTTTTATATAATGCTCTGGCGATGCCAATTCTTTGTACTTCGCCACCACTTAGAGTTTTTCCTCCATCTCCAATTATGGTGTCATAGCCATCTTTTAATTGATCTTCAATTAACTCATTTATGCATGCAATCTTAGCCGCTTTTTGCACTCTTTTCATATCAATATCCTGTTCAAACTCAGCAAATGCAATGTTACTTTTAACACTAGACTCTAATAACTGAATTTTTTGAGGAACGTATCCAATTTGACTTTGCCAGGAGGTTAGGTTTGTTTTAGTTAGGTAGGTGCTATCAATGAGGATATTACCAGATGTTGCTGGAAATACGCCCATGATGATATCTAATAGAGTGGATTTTCCGATGCCGCTTTTACCAATGATACAGGTTAGTCCTGAGTGCTGGAAAGATAGGTTTAAGTCGTTCAGCGTGGCTGTTTTATTATCTTGGTAGGTGAATGTAATATTTCTAAGGTCAATTTTATGGTTAAATGTGATTGTTTCTTGCGCCGCATTTGTGTTTCCAGTATCCGAAGCTATTTCCTCTAAAAGAGGTTTGATAATAGATTTTGCATGTAGAATTTCTTCTGTGCTATCAAAGATATTTTTAATGATGGGCACGAGTCGATAAGCAGAGATTGCATAGACGGAAATAGTGGTGATTGTGATCGCAGTATTCTCAGTGTTGATCGAAAGATAGCCTGCCATTAATAAAATGATAGAAAATATTAACAGTTCTATAATTTGAATAGGGATGAACTTCAAAGTGTAAAATTGAGTGGATCCTTTATAGAGATTCTTGGCCGATTTTACATAGCGATTCAAAAAATAGTCTTGTTTACTTGATATTTTTATCTCTTTATAAAATGTTAAAGATTGTTTGATGATACTGTAGATAGATTCTTCATCATGGGTGAATCCTTTTCCTAAGGTGTCTATTTTTTTAGCCAATACTAGGTATACCAGAATGTAACTACTAATGAGCGCCGTAATTGTTAAAAGCGTGATCATGGGGTTGATGTAAAGTAGTAAGGCTGAAATGATGCACAGAACAAATATGTCAGTAAAAATAGAGGTATAAGCTAGCAACGAACCTATGATGGCTCTGTCTACATCGCTAAAAATACGTTTGCTTAATTTTGAAATCGAATGTTGATAAAATGCATGAGGGTGATTATTTAAATACCTTTTTAATAATTGGGTTGAAATTTTAAGGCCAAATTGATTAAAAAACCAAAGGCTCAGCCAGTAGTTAAGAATGATGACAGTATTACTGATCACTAAGGAGAGTAAGCTAAATCCTCCAAAGTACATGAGCATTTCCTGATGGCTTTCGATGTTTAAATAGTTTTTAATAAAAATGATGTATTCGTGAGAATCACTGATGCTAGGGTCGGAAATTAAGGCAATAAAAGGCATGATAGAAATCAGGCCAAATGTTTGAAAGACACCATTGATTATGGATATACAGACTAATACCGATAATATGATTTTATCGGATGGTTCAAGCAGGGAAATGATTTTCGACATGTTAGAGTGCAAGGCTAAACTCCTTGCCTTCAATAGAATTTGAACACTGTTCTTTAAACCAAATACTTGCATCGTTAGGGTGTAAACAATACCAGTCCAACGCTAAGCACCCAGGAATAAAATTAGAATCTTTCTGTTGTAAATAAGAGGGGTGATTAAAATTTTGGTATTTAACGTTTATGCCATGGCTTTTAAATAAAGCGTCGTCCATGTACTTCTTAGCCCCATTACCAGATAAATAAATATCCGCTTTTGTTTTTAGACATAAATCCACTAAGCGTTGGTTGCGTACACTGCTTACACCGTGTGTTGAGGCAAGTATCACGGGGGTGTTGATTTTGAAGCACTTAAGCATTAATTGTAAAAGCTTTAAATTCAATTGAAGCAGAGAATCTTCGTGAGTTTGATAAATAAGATTTAGCTCGTCGGCAATAAGCTGCCAGCCCGGGGTTTTGCCGTAGCGGTGTTGAAGCGTTTTAAAGTTCTTTTGTAAGTCTTTTTGAGATGTAATGTTCATCTCATTAATTTTAAGGCCATGGGTTTGCAGGCCCTTATTTTGAACGGGAAGGGTGAGCAGCTGGCTTTCACCGTTTAAGTTATATTGGGCCCGGTTGTGGTAATTACGACGTCGAAACTGCACATCATCTAATACAATGTGCACATTGGAATGGGCAATTTTATCTAATAAACCCAGCCATGGGTGGTAATGTGGTTGGTGAATACTAGCTATTTTCATCCTGAAAATTCGGGTTGTCCTTAATTGCGGCAAATTGTGACGAACTTCACATTGTCTGTCTAGATCACAATATCAGCATATATTCTGATATTTGACTGTTTTTTCACTTTATCCAGCACTTTTGTCCAGTTTCTACAATTTGGCTATAAGTGCAGGTTTTTCTGGAATAGGCTTCAGTAGCCAGTTATCATATGAGAATGAATCTTAATTTCCGTCAATCTTTGCGCAAGCACAATGGCTTTTTAGCCTTGTTCCTGACCATGATCATTGTGATCAGTGGTAGCTTGCAGCTTGTGCACGATCAATTGCTGGATCACCAGCATGACAGCGATTGTGCCATGTATGTGGTTGATGGTAATGCCCCTGCGGCCAGTGCTCATCATAATTGCAGCATTGTTAAGCAACCCGCACAAGAATCAAGCTACTCGTCTGTTAGTTTGCTTGTCTCTCAGTTTTACCAACACTCTGCTCGCGCCCCACCCGTTAATCTCTAAATTCTATATTACTTAATTATTTGCCATTGGTTCACTTTGTGATGAGCCGATGGTTCTGTATGTGCATATTTAAATTTTGAGATTAACCCATGAATTTAATGTTAAAAACCAGCGGTATTCTTTTATCTAGCCTATTGTTAGCGGCTTGTGGCAGCGACAGTGATGATCATAGCGACGCTCATGAAGAGCATGCTCACTCTTTATTGATTAGCCAAACCAATACGGATTTACTTTCTGTATTAGAAGAAGGTGAAGCGGAAAACCTAGAAACAGGTGCATCCAATAATGGTGCTCAGTTGTTGCTAGCCGATAACGGTGAGATAGCAGCGGTATTTTCAGCAACACCAGGGGCTGTTGAATTTGTTGTGGCTCACCACGAAGAAGAAGGGGCTCATGAGGGTGAAGAAGAGCATGAATTGCTAGAAGTTGTGTCAATTCTTGAGCTATCGTCAGGCGTTTCTAAAGTAATTAATAGTAGTGGGCACTTTAGTGTTCTAGATAGTAATACGACTAAATTTGTTCCATACGAGTCACTAGAAGAAGGTGAGACACCGGAAGTAGAAACCGTAACTTATACTGCTAACGAAGTTTATCCAGCAATTATGCTAGATGAAGACCATGAGATGGTTTTAGCATTTGATGGTGCTAATGCTGTTATATATGAAGCTGCATTAACTGATAGCGCTGCTAGTTTAGAACAAACTTTGTTTACATGTACAACTGTTGAGAGTGCTACCCAAGTTTCTACCTCTACTGGTGAAGGCGATGCTGCTGTTGCAGTCGCAGAGTTTGTAGTTGTGTCCTGCGACAACTCTGGTACAGAAGTAAACTATGTAGTTAAGCTGGTTCACTCAACAGAGATAGTAACTGCTTCTGTATTAGAAATTGACTCTAGTTCAATTGATGCATTGGTTAACTGGAAAGCTCGCGCTGATGAATTTGTTGGTTTGGGTGATGATGACAAATTCTATGTGGCCGAAGCTGAAGGTGCTGATTTTGAAATTGAGTCTAGCTTTACTAAGCCAACAGGAATGTGTGAAAACGGCTGGGCTATTGATAGCACTAAAGCTGACATCTTTGCATTAACCGCATCTGAGCTTGCTGTTTACAACCACGAAGGCACTGCAGAAGTAGCATTAGAATTGGACGAGTCTCCAAGCGCTACCTGTGATGACCTAAATATCGCAACAGCTAACCAAGCGGTTTTTGTTTTAGATAACTCTGCGCAAAAATTGTATGAAATTGATAAAGAAGAAGGCGCTGCCCTATATCACATTCACGGTCGTGAAGACTTGTCTGTCAATGATGTAGCGTCAGCTGTGAGTTTCCATGAAGCAGGTGAGGAAGATGCCCATAATCACTAATCAAGTTTGTCTTTCAAAGATTAAGTGGTTGAACAACACAGGCAAGGGGCTTTGTGCCCTTTGCCTGAGTTGCGTTGTACCATTTGCTTTTGCTAACGAATCAGCTGCTGAAAAGGCGGATGAAGCAGAGATCATCAATGATGGCCATAAATACCATCACTTAGACGCTGTTTCTATCACCGCCAGTGGCCGCACTTTGCAAGAGGTGGTGCAGGCTTCTAAGGTGCTAAGCGAAAGCGATTTAAAACAAGCTTCCGGCACTAGTCTTGGTGAGTTACTAGAAAACATGCCGGGAGTATCTAACGGTAGTTTTGGTCCAGGTGTGGGTCGCCCTGTGATTCGTGGCATGTCCGGTAACCGTGTAAAAATAGCGGTGAACGGCAATGATACTGCGGATGTATCGGCCATGAGTAATGACCATGCGCCCATGGCGGATGCGGCAAACGCCAAACAGGTGGAAGTGATTTACGGCCCAAGCACCTTATTGTATGGCAGTGGTGCCATAGGTGGTGTGGTGAACATGTCGGATGAACGCCTGCATGATGCACCATTAGTGGATGCGGAAGGTAACGGCCTGACTCAGTTGAAAGCCCGCAGTCAGGTTTCCAGCGTGGATCAAGGTACACAACTATCGGCGCAGTTGGATTCTGGTTTTGCTGATAACTGGGTAGTGCACCTGGACGGTTTTGTTCGTGAATCAAAAGACTTTGATGCACCGGATAGCAACTTAAATGGCACCGTATTAAATACAGCTACAGCTAGCCAAGGTTTTAATGCTGGTCTGTCTTACATTACAAATAGCAGTCGTTCTGGTTTGGCCATATCGTTTTTAGATTATGAATACGGTGTACCCAACGAAGAAAACGAAGACGCGGATATTACGCCAACTCAAATGCGTTTGGATGGTGTATTTGATAAAGATTTTTTTGCTGGCCCGTTAGAGTCCGTTAAAACTCAATTCAGTTTTAACGATTATAGCCATGAAGAATTGGATGGTGACAATGTTGTGGGTTATTTCGAAAAACAAAATTTCGAAATTAAATCTATTTTCACTTTAAGCAATGCCTCAAGTTATGACAGCAAGTTAGGTGTGCATGTAAACAAACAGGACTTGTCTTTATGTCACGATCACGGTGGTTGTGAAGAGGGTGTGCCAAATTACAGCGACCTACCTTGGGATGGCAGCAAAGGCAGTAGCTTTGACCCCTTACTTGATGCAAATGGTAATACCATTGAGTTTGCCCATGATACCCCCATGCCTGAAACTGAAACCCTAGATGTAGCCTTGTTTGGTTTGCTTAGCCAAGATTGGTTATACGGCAAACAGGAATACGCTTTGCGTTTAGATCAGCGCAGCATTAAAGCAGACCCTGTGAGCATTCGCCCTGCCAGTCGACAGGCTGCTAGTTATTATGAAGAAGAAAGCTTTTTAGCGATAACCGCCAGTGCCGGTTGGACCTGGTTGTCGAACTTTGAAAATGGCGCCAGTCAGAAGTGGGGTTTATCTTTGGCCCATACCGAACGTGCGCCACAAGCGGATGAAATGTATTGGAACGGGGATCATCACGCTACGTTTAGTTATCAGTTAGATAACCCTGATTTAGATAAAGAAACCGCTCATACTTTCGACCTCACTTGGCAGTATTTGTTGGGTGCATATCAGCTTGATGCCGCCGCTTATTATTATGACTTTGATGGTTATATTTTTAATGAGCTGCAAAGTGTTAAGGACCCTTACCATGGCAATGACGTTTATCAATTTGTGCAAGAAGATGCCTACCTAACTGGTTTTGAATTGGCGGCTCAGTATGAATTGAATGAACGGTGGGCCGTGAATGTGGTGGCTGATCATGCAGTGGGCCGTTTGGAAGTTGGTGGCAATTTGCCTCGCATTCCTCCTATGACCTTATTGGCAGGCATTGCCTGGCAGCAAGGGCACTGGTTGATCAATGCCAATGTGAAGCATTACTCCGAGCAAGATCAGAGATCTGAAAACGAGACGGCCACATCAGCCTATTCAAGTTTCAATGCCATGGCGGCTTATGAGTTTGAGTGGCAGGGCATGCATGTGGATGTGCGTCTGAAAGGCAACAACCTGACGGATGAACTGGGCCGCAACCATGTTAGCTACTTGAAAGCTTTTAGTCCTGTTCCAGGGCGAAACCTGACATTAGATTTGACTTTGGCATATTAGCCCTTCCTTTGAAGTATATGGTTTTCACTGGCTGGAACAGTCAGTGGGAATTTTCATATTCATAATCTATCAGGTATCCTCCTCTACTGAATTTTAAAGCCTTTGTTAAAAACCTTAAGGTCATTGATGCAAATCAATGGCCTTTTTTTTATAGCTCCTAGACTCAAGATAGTTGTTAAGAAAAATTTAGATCAGGAGATCAATTCATGCCAATCGAAAACCATAGCCTAGCCAACGAATTCCCAGAATTTAAAGACCGCATTCACGAACTTAAGCAAGATAACATGCACTTTTTGCGGTTGTTTAATGAATACCATGATGTGGATAAAGAAGTGCATCGCATTGAAAGTGGTGCAGAAAATACATCAGATGACTATATAGAGAGCTTGAAAAAACAACGTCTAAATCTAAAGGATGAGTTATTTTCTATTCTATCGGCTGAGCCGGCATAAGGATCATGCCTGTCTTATTTAGCTAGAAGTTAGCTAATCAGTGTATTAGACGGGTATAGCAACTGGGTCATGAGCATAGGTGAGTGAGATTTCACGGCCTATGGTAAGTGGCTCAGAATGCTCCAACGTCAAAACCCCTTTCGTTTCTTCCACTTGTACTTCAAGTAAATATTTATGGCCGGCGTATAGGCAGTCTATGACTTTAGCATTGGCGCCCTTGCCCCTTTCAAGGTGAACTTTAAAGCCATTCTCTTTTAATAAATACTTTATCTCTTTTTGTGTTTGCGGAACCGTTGTTAATCCCGCAGGTATTTCTTGCTGGGAAAGGATGTTGCCTGCTTCCATAAAGGTTGCAACAAATTCATTACAGGGTTTTTCAAAAATGTTTTCAGTGCTGTCGACTTGTTCGATGTGACCATTATTTAATATGGCGGTTTTATCTGCAAAGCTAAACGCTTCTTGCTTTGAATGGGTGACAAAGATGCAGGTAATATTGTTTTCTTTTAACAGAGCTCTCAAACTTTTAATCATGTTTTGTTTAACTTGATTGTCAATGTTAGAGAATGGTTCATCCATTAATAACAGTTTAGGTTTATTAGAAAGCGCCCTTGCAACCGCTGTACGCTGTTGTTGCCCACCCGATAATTCATGAGGGTAGCGGTGGGTGTATTGATCTAATTGCACAAGAGCTAAATTATTATGTACCTGCTTTTCTATGTCAGATTTTCTCTGGCCTTTTAGTGCGTAGGCAACATTTTCAAAAACAGTGAGGTGGGGGAAAAGCGCATAGTCTTGAAAAATAAATCCCATTTCGCGACCTTCAGGGGCAACCTCTATCTGATTGTCTTTGATGGTATTCGAAAACAGTTCAATGAAGCCGATATCTGTTTTTATTAGCCCTGCAATAGCTTTTAAAGCTGTGGTTTTACCACAGCCACTTGGGCCAAGAAGGCATAGAATATCACCCTGATTCAGGCTTAAATTAAAGTCTTTAAGAATGTGCTGATTTTGAATTTGAACATTTAATTGTTCAATTTTAAGCGCATCTTTAATCATGACATTCTCTGGGTTTTACTTAGTATAAAAATGGGAATCAGGCTGACAATAATAATCAGTAATGCTGCCAAAGCGCCATGTTCTAGCTGTTCATCGCTGGCGTATTGATATGTAAACGTGGCCAAGGTTTCAAAATCAAATGGGCGCAAAAGTAATGAGGCTGGTAACTCTTTTACACATTCAATAAACACCAATAACAAGGCAGTAATGATGCTTGGCTTAAGCAAGGGTAGGTGAATGCGTTTTATCACGTCCGTATTATTGCTGTGTAGGCTTTTTGCTGCCATATCAAGGTTGCCGTGTATTTGTTGATAGCCATTATTGATTGAACCATTGGCAATGGCGGCAAAGCGAATCACAAAAGCCAGAATCAATGCAAAGTAAGTGCCCGAGAAAAACAGACCCATAGGTTGCGCTTGAAAGTATTCAAGTAATTCATTCAGTTGCATGTCTAAAAAGCCAAGGGGAATTAAGATGCCAATGGCCAGTACGGTACCGGGTATGGCATAACCCATGGAGGCAATACTTTGCTGTATCTGATGCACCTTGTTCAACCTTTCATTACTTGAGAAGCGAACATTGTTATTCAACAACATAGCAATAACGGCGCAAATACATGCGGCGATGCTGGCTAAGTAAAACGTGTTGCCAGCATGTTGCCATAATTGAGGGTTAAGGTTTTCTGATAAATAGCCTTGTGTATACCCTAACAAGGTGATCACGGGAATAATAAACCCTAAGGTTATGATGCTTCCGCAAACTAGCCAAATGATAGCAAGCTGCCCTTTACTGGTGTGTTTGCGGGTTACAATATTATTGCCCTTTGTT
>CAJXIT010000138.1 GCA_913054055.1 uncultured Thalassolituus sp. | reverse complement strand
GCCATACCTAAACCGCGGCACTGAATTTCACCTTTATAAACAGGCAAAGTAGGATTGCCCAATACAAAGCATGAAATGATATCTGTGCCACCAGCAATGCTGCTTAAACACATATCGTTATTAATGGCGCGGTAAGCAAAATCATAGCTTTCACTGCTAAGAGGTGAGCCTGTTGAAAGCAGTGTTTTAATATGGCTTAGCTCATGGTGTTGGTTGGGAATGTAATCAAGCTTTTGTAAGGTACTGATGTACTTCGCACTGGTGCCAAATACGCTCACTTTTTCTTGTTCGATCATGTTCCAAAGCGTGTGTGTTTCAGGATAAAAAGGGGACCCATCAAAAATCACTAACGATGCGCCCGTCATTAAGGTGGATGCCATCCAGTTCCACATCATCCAACCACATGTGGTGTAATAAAAGAACGTATCGTCAGGTTTCACATCCGTGTGCAAAACCAATTCTTTATAATGCTGGATTAATGTGCCGCCAGCGCTGTGTACGATGCATTTAGGGGCCCCTGTGGTGCCTGAGCTGTATAAAATATAAAGCGGATGATCAAATGGTAGGGCTTCAAATTCAATTTCAATGCTGTCTATGTCTTGATTGTTTTGAACGGCTTTTGATTGAGAAAGCGATTCTCCAATGTTCATGGCATCTTGCCAAAGTTTTACCACTTGTTGTTCATTATTACCTAGCTGTTGTTCTGCGGTTTCTATGGTTAATGTTGTATCCACATAAGGGGTTACCACAACGCGTTCAATGCTTTGAATGTCTTTTAATATGGTGTTCAGTTTCTCTAAGCTGTTTAGGGTTTTCCCCCCGTAGAAATAGCCATCAGTGGTGATGATAATTTTAGGTTTAATCTGCCCAAAACGATCGACAACCCCTTGTAATCCAAAATCAGGTGAGCAGCTAGACCAAACCGCCCCCAAACTGACGGCGGCTAACATGGTGATGATGGTTTCCGGTACATTGGGCATAAACCCAACAATACGGTCCCCAGGTTGTATGTCTTGTTGTTTAAACCAGGTGCTTAAATGCAGTACTTTTTGATAGAGCTGGGCATAGCTGAGTACTTGTTGTTTTCCGCGCTCGTCGTATGCCGTAATGGCAGGGCGATCATCACGAAATTTTAATAAGTTTTGAGCAAAGTTAAATTTTGCCCCTTCAAACCATTTAGCATTAAGTATGCTGTCCTGGTTAGACAAAACCGATGAATGCTCAGCGTGCTGAATAAAAGACGCGTATTCCCAAAGATACTTCCAAAATAATTGCGGCAAACGAACCGAAAAATTGTACAGATCTTGATAGTGTTCAATCTTATGGCCATCTTTAGCAACGAACTTCATAAAGCTTTGAAGGTTACTTTGCTCAATTCTTTGCTGGGTGGGGGCCCAAAGTGGTGTATTCATGTTGGCTCTGTACGGTGACAATGATCTAAATGACGAGTATTGGTATTATTTGCGAAGGATGGCCCATTTACTTTTATATGGCAAATCTAAAAAACTGCAGTATTAATAAGTTCTAATTATTAAGTGCAGGGGGGAATTCAGCCTATATAGAACAGTGTTATTCGCAAAACCTTCATCTACTCTGGGGTTGTACACATTGTACTTTGCTATTAGGAGTGATTAAATCCAATCACAAAAATAATAAAACTCCCGTATCAAAAGCCTTTAAAGTGTCACTGTACGCGGGAATGCCTGAGAGAGAGATATGTCTAGAATTTCGAAATCCCTTAAAGCCGGAGCCTTAGGTATCGCCGCCATTGGTGTGGCTTCATCCTTATGGGTTTGGAATAAGTTACCAATGCGTGAGGGCCAATTACAATTGGATAACCTCTCTGCCACAGTGAAAGTGCATTACGATGAATGGGGGATTCCTCATATTTATGCTGAAAAAGATCTAGACGGTTTCAGAGCGTTAGGGTTTGTCCATGGGCAGGACCGCCTATTACAAATGGATTTACTGCGCCGAGTCGGTAATGGTGAACTGTCTGAGTTGATTGGTGAGAAAGCCATTGAAGTGGATAAGACTTTCCGTACCTTTGGTACCCATTTAACGTCTCAAAACAGCGCGAAAAAATTACGAAAAAATAGCCCAGATGTGGTGGCAAAAGTAGAAGCGTATTACGACGGTGTTAACCAAGCCATTGATCGGCTACCAACTCCCGTAGAATATGCATTACTGGGTGTTGAACCGGAACACTTTGTATTAGAAGACGCCTTTGGTATTTCTGCTTATATGGCCCACAGCTTTATGACGGGTTTAAAAACCGACCCTATGCTCACGGCTGTTCAGCAATCGGTATCCCAACAGCATTTTTCGGAAATCGTTTTAGACTGGCCTGAAACCATTACGGCTACCTCAACCACTAATTTAAATGTCGCTGGTACAGCAGCTTCTATTAAGCCGGTTCCTAAACTGGCGCCTGTTAATTCCAGTGTTTCGCAGGCGTCTTTGATGGCACTTGCGGATGCTGTCCAAGCCATTGCCGAAGCGCTGCCATTTGGTACCGCCCATGGCAGTAATGGCTGGGCCATTTCTTCTGATAAAACAAAAGGTAAGCTACCTATATTTGCCAATGACCCGCATATGCAGTTTTCTGTTCCTGCGGTTTGGTATGAAGCTCAATTAACAACCGACAAACGCAATATTTACGGTCATTTTGCAGCGGGTGTGCCTTTTCCATTATTAATGCGCAGTGACAATCGCATTCATGGTTTAACCATGTTGCAAAGTGATGATGCCGATATTATTTCATTGAAAGCGGATACCGGAACCCAAGAAGCGCCGTTAGACAAGGTGATGATTGAAGGGGAGTGGGAGCAGGTTGTTTCTCGTAAAGAAGTAATTAAAGTGAAAGGGCAAGACCCGGTTAAATTTACGGTTAGAACCACTTCTGTAGGGGCCATTGTAAATGACGTTATGGCAAAACAATCAAAAGATAACGATGCTGAAAAACCTGAACAGGATGCTGCTGTTGAAGCCGTAGAAGACACAGGTGAACAGTTTGCGTTTTATTGGTTATTCACCGACCCTAAAAACGACATTGTTTCTATGATGCATAACACCATGGAAGCAGATGATTTAGCGTCAATGGAACAAGCCTTGGCTCCACATATTTCACCTGGATTAAATGTTATTTATGCCGATCGTAGTAATAACATTGCCATGTGGGCAACGGGTCGTTTTATAAAGCGCCACCCAGGCCAAACTGGCAAAACAGTGGTGAACGGCAGTGAACCTAACAGTATTCCTTTGGGCATGTATGATTTCAGTGAAAACCCAAAACTGATTAACCCTGATCACGGATATATATTTTCAACGAATAACCCGTACCCAGGAAGCGATCCAACGTTTAAGCACGCCGGTTATTATTCGCCAATTTATCGTGCCATAGTGGCCGATGAAGCCCTATTGAATGATGACAAGTGGACCGTTGAAAAAAGCCAAGCACTGCAAACTTCTACTTATACTGCACGCTGGGGCCACGCTAAACTACAACTGACCCAAGCGTTAAGTGAAGGGCAGTGGAACGAATTAGAAAACCAAGCCATTGCAGCATTAAACAAATGGGATGGAAACTATGATGGAGAAAGTTTAGCCGCCAGTGTTTTTGAGCGATTTTATTTCCATCTAATGTCAGCACTCTACCAAGACGAATTGGGTGAAACGTTATTTGAAAAATTTGTTGGTAATGGCATTTCGGATAACTCGTTGTATCGTTTGATCCAGGCCCCTGATTCCATTTGGTGGGATAACATTCAGACAGAGCAAATAGAAACGCAAAATGACATTTTTAAGCAAGCCTTTTCAAATGCTGTGGCATCTTTACAAGTTGAGTTTGGTGATGACGTAAATGCTTGGAACTGGCAAACCACTGCTGAATTAACCCACCCGCATCCATTAGGAAAAGTATGGCCACTGAATCATTTATTTAACGTGGGAGAGTTTGTTGTGAACGGCAGTAAGCGTTCGTTGAACAATATGATTCATACGTTTACAGATGAAAAAATTCAAATTACCAATGGCCCATCTACTCGGCGTGTGGTGGACTTAGCCAATATGAAAAATGGTTGGAACATTAATCCAGTGGGGCAATCAGGTCGCTGGTTAGACAAACATTATGCTAGCCAAAGTGATTTGTACCACGAGAATAAATATCGTCGCTCTATGATGTTTAATGCTGATGATGAAGCGTTACTTAGTATGGAAACACTTGAACTACAGCCCGCTCAGTAAACGGTTTAACTCAATTATAAGGCTCGTCCTCAAAGGAGATCTCCTATCCTAGGGGCGAGCAATAAGCTTTACGATTACCGATAAATGAGGGTAATAGAGCGGCTTTGTTTCGAGGCTTCCTTTGCTTACTTCCACTTGCCGTCGTTGTTTTTATTCATACTTTACAGTCCTGATACTCTGATTTTTATACCGTTATCTATTCGTGCGCTATTTTCTATGAGTGATTGATAAAAAATCGTCAAAAAAGTTAAACCAAGCGCTTGCTTGGTTTTTGTATGTGGGTTATGGTGTGTCTTAAGCTGCCAATAGATAAATTGATGTCGATGTTCAGATATATGACTCGGTAGGATTACGCAGCCATTTATGCGTAACCATTTTAATTAAGGGAAAACTCCATGAGTGAAAAAGCCGTTATTACCTGTGCTTTAACAGGTGTACTTACTAATCCAAAACAACACCCTGTACCTGTTACTGCAAAAGAAATGGCTGCTTCAGCGAAAGAAGCCTACGATGCGGGTGCAAGCTGCATGCATATCCACTTTCGTCAGCAGCAAGAAGGTAAGGGGCATTTACCATGCTGGGAACCAGAGGTGGCATTTGAGATCAGTGAAGCTATTCGTGCTGCTTGCCCTGATGTGATTATTAATTACACCACAGGGACCATCGGCCGTGATCAAAAAGGCCCTATTGAATGCATTCGTCGTGGCAAACCAGAAATTGCAGCTTGTAACGCAGGCTCTTTAAACTATTTAAAAGCTCGTTCAAACGGCACTTGGGCATGGCCTCCCATGTTATTTCAAAACACGGTAGATAAAATCCAAGAGTTGCTAGACGTATGTAAAGAAGAGAATTGCCGTCCAGAATTTGAGTGTTTTGATCTGGGGATCGTCCGTTCAGTGGGTATGTTTCAAGAAGTGGGTATGTGGGACAAGTTGGACTACAACCTAGTAATGGGTGTGAATTCAGGTATGCCAGCGGATGCAGACCTATTACCGATTATTCTTAAATATTTAAAACCGGGTAGTCACTGGCAAGCCACAGTCATTGGTCGTGAAGAAGTTTGGACAGTGCATAAAAAAGTAGCTGAACTGGGTGGTAATCTGAGAACAGGTTTAGAAGATACGTTTTATTTACCAGGTGGTGAACGGGCCACAAGTAATGGTCAGTTAATCGAAGCCATGGCTAAAGTGGCTCGTGATGCGGGTCGTGAAGTGGCTAGCCCTGATGAAGCTCGTAAACTATTTTTATAAAATTTAATTAAGGTTTGTCTCCGTTCTCATTTGGCCAGCTACTCGCTGGCCTTTTTTTGTTTGTGAAAAACTGGATTGTTATGAAACAAGTTACTTATGGCACTGATGCCTGCTGCTAATCCTGCTTTTTTATAATGTTTGATGGCCCTATTAAGCGCTGGCACCATAAAACCTTCCGCGGCTTCTGGAATCACATCAAACGCTGTTTGCCCTAAGTCGTTTTTACTTGTGTAATCGATGCCTTTTTCAATTAATAGCATGGCAATGGTTTTCAATCCCTGTTCACAGGCCAAGTGTAGTGCGTTATTACCGTGATGATCAGTGGCATTTATTCTTAGGCCATGATCGAACAAAATTCTTAATACATTCACAGCATTAGGTGCTTCGCTTTCTATCACATTAAAAGCAGGGGATTGGCTGGCAAACGCGGCTTTGTTCGAAAAGTCGTATTTCGTCACAGCCAGTGCTTGTAAGCCTTGCTCTGAGCACTCATCACTTAGAAAATCTAAAGGTGTCTGACCTTGTTCGTTTTTTGTGTATAAGCGAGCAGTGGAAATTCCCCAGCGATTAAAGCCTGCGTGTTTTAAGTGAGTGTGGAGTTCAAACAAGGTCATAACAACATCCATGTTGTGGCGCTTAGTAAGTATTAGAGCCTATTTAATTGAGCGTTTTTGTTCGTCTATATCTAAGTTATATAAGGGTTTTTTCAGATTGCAAAATCTAAATTACCCGAGGTCTGCTTAATGATAAAAATGGCGAATACTGACGGAGACGGCAATAATTTATCTAATAATAAAGAATCATATGCATAGGTTGTACCGACCATCCTAATTTCTAGGTAACGTTTATAGCACACAACACAATGTTCAAAATTTAGCGCTAACACAGAGCGTCAGTCTTTAACATTGACTCTTACTGGTGCATAAAAGATGATGATTGAACGATAAATAAAATAAGAAATTTATAATGCTGCACGATACAAAAAGAGTCTTCTTTCTCTCACTGATATTCTGCTTGGCTGGGTGTGGCCAAAGTAGTCAATTGGACCCTGCCAGCATCAAGATATTAACCGCGAAAGAAATTGTGACATTAGAGCCGGTGGCGGGTAATGCCTTAGCTATATTGAATGATGAAATAGTGGGGGTAGGTGAATTAGCTGCACTTAAGACCAGACTAAAGAGCGAATACCCTGACCTAAAAATTGATGTGGATACACAATTTGAGCATGAAATCTTTGTACAGGGTTTCATCAATCAACACGATCATCCATGGCTTGCGGCGTTAACCTTATCCAGTAATGTGGTGTCCTTCGAAGATTGGGTGTTACCTCACCGTACTTTTCCTAAAGCCAGTTCGCAATCAGAGTATCGTTCACAACTGACAAAACTAGCATCTGAACATCAAAATAAAGATGCACTGTTTTTAAGCTGGGGCTATCACAGGCTATGGCATGGCCCACTCACTCGCGAGATATTAGATGGTATCAATAATGAGACCCCCATGGCGATATGGCAGCGGTCCGTTCATGAGTTCATTGTTAATACAAAAGCTTTAGAGTTGTTTGAAATAGACCAAACATTTATTGATGGCTTAACACCGCAGCAAAGAAATCAAACTAATCTTGAAGAAGGGCACTTTTGGGAACTTGGTTTACAAGCATTATCCGGCAGCTTGTTTAAACATATCGTCAAACCTAAACCCTATCTTGAATCGTTAGAGATGGTAAAAAATTACTGGCACAGTGCAGGTACTACCCTTGTAGTTGAACCTGGTGGCCTAATTAATAAAAATTTATCGATCATGCAAAATCACGTGTTTGCGTCCAACGATAACCCATTTCATATGGATTATATTGTTGATGGAAAAACCATGGCATTGCAGCATATGGATGAATTGTTTGAGAAAACTCAAGAAATTCAAACCTGGGGCGAAGGCATGAGCCGTTTTTTACCTAAACAGATTAAGTTATTTTCTGACGGTGCCGTGTTCAGCCAATTGATGCAAATGTCAGAAGGGTATACGGATGGACACCATGGTGAATGGATTATGGAACCGGATTTATTTAGAGCCGCATTTAAACAATATTGGGATGCGGGTTATCAAATTCATGTACATCAAAACGGTGATGCAGGTTTAGACTTGGTATTAGATACATTAGAAGAGAATTTAAAACGCAACCCTCGTAATGATCATAGAACGGTGATTGTTCACTTTAGTTACTCCCGTGAGGATCAAGTGAAACGCTTAAACGAGCTGGGTGCCATAGTGAGCGTGAACCCATATTACCCTGTGGCGTTGGCAGAAATGTACAGCGAGGTTGGAGTAGGGGCTGAACGATCCCATGCCATGGTAAGAATGGGGGACCTAAATAAACATAATGTAAATTATTCTTTGCACTCTGATATGCCAATGGCCCCAGGGCAACCGTTATATCTAATGTGGTGTGCAGTGAATCGAATTTCAATTAACGGTAATGTGATCGCACTAGAGCAGGCCATATCTGCAGAGCAAGCATTAAGAGCCGTGACGATTAATGCGGCCTATTCCATGCAGTTAGAAGAAAAGGTTGGTTCTTTAAAAGCGGGTAAGACCGCTAATGTTACTGTGCTAAAACAGAATCCATTGATAGTTTCACCAGAAACGATTAAAGATATTGAAGTAGTGGCGACTGTTCATGAAGGGCGAGTTTTACAGGTAAAAAAAGGAGAGAACGAACCTGTCTCGTTTAAAAAGTTGGTAATGGTTTATTGGGATTTGATTTGGTTTAAATTGTTCGATTATTAATTTTTTATTAGAGGATTGTATGATGGCTCTTGAAAAATCATTTGAGGGCAATTTTATGATCTTCCTTGTGTCATATCAAAGATGAGGTTGTGAGCATCCCTGAGTCATTTTTATGCGAATTGATTGGGCGTTATAATCCAATATTATAACCCCTTTTAGTTTAGGGTTATGATGCTTCATACATTCATATTCAGTCCGTTAGCGCCAGGATTTGGCGTGTTTCTTCTATTTTTTTTGTATCGCTTCAATTGAATTCAGCTAACCTTAAAAGCAGTTATGTAACTTTTTTTGGTATTTGTATGAAAGCTTTAAACAAAATGAATTTAAGCCTAAAGCTATCGATTGGTTTTGGCATCATTATGTTGATGATGGTGGTGGTGACATCGGTTGTTTATTTCAGTGTCAATTCCTTGGTTCAATCTTCTAAATGGGTTAAAAAAAAA
>CAJXIT010000137.1 GCA_913054055.1 uncultured Thalassolituus sp. | reverse complement strand
GGCTAAGCATGTACTTTAAAAGAAATAAATTAGTCATTGCTATTATTTCGCTTTCTTCACTTTCGAGTTATGGGCAAAATTTTGGAAATTTGAGTGCGGCCGATATTGATGATGATGCCATTGTCTGTATGACGGTAGGTCTACAGGCAAGCGTGAATGGGCTGGATAATTTATCGCTTACCCCTACAGGTTTAGATGGGGCGGCAGGGACTATATATCAAGCTACAGACGAATTCACATTGGAATCTAATGGTGGCGTTACAATGGTGGCATCGTCCAATCCTATGTCTTATTCAGGTTATGAAATTAATACGTTTTATTTGATCGACGGACAATTACATACTTACTCCACACCTAATAATGAAATTCATAGTAGCAGTCATGCATTCACGGGCTTGGCTCAGTTAGGCAATATTTCATCACAATTAGCAGGTGCTTATTCCACTACGGTTTTTTTAACGGTATTACCTAATTTAGGTGTTGATGGTGGCTGTGGTCAGCAGGCAATAACACGTCCAGTTGAATCCTCTAGCTGGGCATTCATTGCTTATGAAGACCTTTATCCAAGTCCGGGTGATGCAGATTACAATGATTTTGTCATGGCATTTCAATCAACAGAGTCTTACAACGCATCAGGTGAATTAGAAACCATTAATATGAGTTTTTTACCGGTTGCCAGGGGGGCTGGTTATAATCACTCTGCGCACTTGGATTTAAATGGTGAAATTTGGAACTCTCAAAATATTACTGCAATTACAGATGAAATGTTTTATGGGGATGCGGTTGTGAAAGCAACTTATACCAATATGGGAAACGGTGAAGAAATTGATAAGTACTATACCAAGGATAAGCGAGATGTGACCTTGTTTTACAATACAAGAACCACCCTGGATGGCTTTGCTAATGTGTATGATAACGATATCGTGACATCACCATTATGGAAAACAGATATCGAAATTTCTTCGGCTAAGCCTGAATTAAATTTATTTGATGACAGGGGGATGATTGGAGATGATAGCTATCGGATTTATTTGAATGTGAAAAACACCAATAAGGATATTGATTTATATACGGTGAATCAATCGGATGGCATGATTGACACTAATGGTTACCCGTTTGGTTTGATTGTACCTGATTCATGGCAGTGGCCATTGGAGCGTCAGCACATTGATGATGCCTATCCTTTGTTTGAAGAATACAGAGCTTGGTTAGCCGGTGAGAGTGAAGAGTTAAGCTATGCTGCCGAGCATTGGTATTTGTCTCCAACCACTACTGACGGAATTGTGGTAGATAAAGATAAAGTAGAAAGTATTTTGCAAGCTGCTGAGTAATATTAACTTTTATTATGAAGCCCCTTTGATGATTCAAAGGGGCTTTTTTATTGCTTGATCATTTATTTTATTTGGCTGTTTTTTATTTGTAACATGTTACGTATCAAACATGTAACCTTGATACAAGGTTACGGTATTTTGTTACGAAAAAATTTTAATTTATATTTTATTTCTGCTGCATGCCCCCATCAATACTGGTTGCTTAATTATTGTCAAAGTTGGCATCGTCTTCGCAATATATATTACATGGCAAACAAGCCTGGTAAAAAACTTAAATCTTTGGAGAATCAAAATGAAACTAACTAAATTAGCCCTTGCAGCAGCAATTTTCACATTCGGTTTTTCAGCTCAAGCAGCAGAACTGGACAGTGATTCAGCGACCGTCTCAATGAATGTAGGTCTTTATGCAAGCTTAACCGGTTTGGATGACTTCTCTTTGTCAACTACCGATGCGGATGGTTCTGCGGGCGCAACTTATACTGGCAGCGATGACTTTAATTTAGAGTCAAACGGTCAGGTTCATGTATCCATGACAGGTGGCAACTTATCAAATGGCACAGATAGTGTCGCGACTAGTTACGGCTTAGATAATTCAATTACTGAATTTGATACCGCTGCGGACTCTGTGCATAACGCGTCTCATAATGTGTCAGCTTCAGCGGTACTGGGTGCGATCTCTGCTCAAAAAGCAGGTGCGTATTCTGGCTCGATCACAATTACGGTGTCTTCTATCTAAACCAGAAAGAAATACCGTTAAAGACAAAGGGGCTTCGGCCCCTTTGTTGTGTGATAGGCATTACTGTTTATTGCTTGCCAAGGGACTGATGAAGTCTCTTAATTCATTTGGGGTTTTCAACTTTTTGGCTAATTTAAAAAACTCATTGGCCTCTTGATAGCGAAACTTCATGAAGCTTACCCATTGTTTGATTTTGCCTTGCACCTGAATGTCTTTCCCGTTTATGGATAGTTCATCAATCATCCATATCAAGTCTTGCAAGCGATCCTGCCAAGGGCTTTCGCTATGCTGCAAGCCGTTTTCAAATAATTGAATTTGCTTGGCTAAATTCGGGTTAGCCACGGCACCACGCCCTAGCATGATGTGTTCACATTCACTTTCTTGTTTGCATAGCTTGTAATCATCAAGAGTCCAAATTTCACCGTTGGCAATCACAGGCATATGCACATGCTGTTTGATGCGGGCAATGTAATGCCAGTGAGCGGGTGGTTTGTAGCCTTCGGTTTTGGTGCGGGCGTGAATGCAAAGTTGATTCACGCCAGCGCTTTCGATGGCCTGAGCATTTTCAATGGCTAAAGACTTATCTTCGTATCCTAAGCGCATTTTCGCTGTTAGTGGTACGTGTGCTGGTAAAGCTTTACGAATGTGACTCATAAGCTGATGGATTTCATCTGGGTACTGCAACAGTATCGAGCCACCATAGCTTTCACCGCACCGGTTCACTTTATTATCGGCGTTTCGGCCTGAATTAATGCTTTTTTGAGCGTTTCTAACAAACATTGGGCAGCCAAAATTCACATCTACCGCAGGTGCGCCTAGCGCTGCAGCACGGCAGGCATTATCGGTCATGGCGGCCACATCATTACCTAATAGCTGTAAATGTACAGGTGTGCCTGAAGGGGTTTTCCAATGGTTGGCTGATTCAGGGCAAATGCGATGAAAGGCGCGCTCAGGTAATAGCTGGTTGGTCACTCTTAGAAACTCAGTGACACAATGATCAAAGCCATTGCCTTGGGTCAGCAGCTCTCGCATGTGGTGGTCAACCAAGCCTTCCATAGGAGCAAGTGCAAGCATTTAAGTTCTCCTATTGGTTTGGAAATAAGATGTGGATTTAAGGAGGCGCAGTTTACCCGAATCCATACAAAAAAGGGGGGATTTTTGGCCGAAATGGATCAGTAAAAAGCACGGTTAAATTTGCCTAAATGCCCTATTTACAGTACATTAGCGCGACAATTTGTCTATGCTGTTTAAGTTTTAGGCAAAATAACTGAATTGATTATTTTTTAATCATTGCCTGGCATTTTACAGGTTTATAGTGACTATAAACGTGTGTGATGACAGACCCGTTTGTTAACGAATAGGAGTGGATTTAATGTCCAATCTAGCTGAAGCAGCAACTGGCGTTGCGGCTCAACAAGCAGATATCGTAGCTGACGGCCTTGGCTTAATGGCTTTCGGTATGGGAACAGTATTTACCTTTTTGGTAATTCTGATTTTCGCTACCACCATTATGTCAACCTTGGTGAACAAGTTCTTCCCTGAAGCACCACCTGCTCCAGCGAAGCCTGCACCAGGGCAAGGCGTCGACCCGCAGTTGCTAAAAGTATTAGCAGCCGCAGTTAAGGAACACCGCGCTCGCCAAAAGTAGGCGTGAGTGGTTCATAAAACGTACAACGATAAAATTTATAAAGGCCATTACAAATGACCGATACTAAAAAACCATTAGGCATTACGGACGTCGTATTACGCGACGCTCACCAATCATTATTTGCGACTCGCATGCGTATCGACGACATGCTTCCTATCGCTGAAAAATTAGACCAAGTTGGTTACTGGTCTTTAGAATCTTGGGGCGGTGCGACATTTGACTCTTGCATCCGTTTCTTAGGCGAAGATCCTTGGGATCGCATCCGTGAATTTAAAAAGGCTATGCCGAACACTAAGCATCAAATGCTTTTGCGTGGCCAAAACCTATTAGGTTACCGTCACTACGCAGATGACGTAGTTGATAAGTTCGTTGAACGTGCTGCAACAAACGGCGTTGACGTATTCCGCGTATTCGACGCGATGAATGACCCGCGTAACCTTAAACGTGCTATCGAAGCCGTTAAAAAACAAGGTAAACACGCGCAGGGCACACTTTCTTATACCACTTCTCCTGTACACGGTATGGACGCATGGTTGGGTCTTGCGAAAGAAATCGAAGATCTAGGTGCTGACTCTATCGCCATTAAAGACATGGCCGGCATCATCAACCCTTACGAAGTACACGAATTAGTATCTCGTCTTAAGAAAGAAACGGATCTAGAAGTTCAGCTGCACTGCCACGCGACAGCGGGTATGTCTGACATGGCTATCCTTAAAGCCATTGAAGCGGGTGTTGACCGTGTTGATACGGCGATCTCTTCTATGTCGGGTACTTACGGTCACTCTGCTACTGAAACAGTTGTTGCAGCTATGGCAGGTACAGATCGTGATACGGGCATCGACCTTCTTCTTCTTGAAGAGATCTCTGCTTACTTCCGTGACGTTCGTAAAAAATACGCTAAATACGAAGGCGCACTACGCGGTACTGACTCTCGTATCCTAGTAGCTCAGGTACCTGGTGGCATGTTAACTAACATGGAAAACCAACTACGTGAGCAAGGCGCTTCTGACAAGTTCGACGAAGTACTAAAAGAAATTCCACGCGTACGTGAAGATCTTGGTCATATTCCTCTTGTAACGCCGACTTCTCAAATCGTAGGTACTCAAGCGGTACTTAACGTACTAACTGGCGAACGTTACAAGTCTATCTCTAAAGAGACGCAAGGCATTCTTAAAGGTGAATACGGCGCAGCTCCTGCTCCTATGAACGCTGAGCTACAAGCTCGCGTACTAGACGGCGCTGAAGTAATCACTTGTCGTCCAGCTGATCTGCTAGAAAACGAACTAGACAAGATTGTTGCTGACGTTGACGCACTGGCTGCTGAAAAAGGCTTCGCTCTTGCGGATCAGAAAATTGATGACGCCCTAACTTATGCCTTGTTCCCGCAGGTTGCGCCTAAGTTCCTAGAGAACCGTGGCAACCCAGGTGCGTTTGAACCAGCTCCTAAAGGCGCTGCGGAAGACACCTTCACTGTGACGGTAGACGGTAACGACTACGTAGTGAAAGTAGACGACGGCGGTGACGTTTCTGAATTAGCTCCTGTTAATGGTGCGCCTCTAAGCTTCGGTGGTGCAGCAGCACCTGCGGCGGCTTCTGCAGCGGCAGCCGCTGCTGGTGGCGGCGATCCAGTTCCAGCACCGCTTGCGGGTAACATCTGGAAAGTTGAAGTTCAGCCTGGTCAGCAAGTAGCTGAAGGTGACTTAATCGTCATTCTTGAAGCGATGAAGATGGAAACTGAAGTACGTGCAGCGAAAGCCGGCGTAGTTGGTACTGTTAGCGTGAAAGAAGGTGATTCTGTTCAGGTTGGCGACACTCTTCTGACAATCGCGTAAGGGGCTGCTAAATGGAAACTTTACTTAAGTTTTGGCACGACACGGGTCTCTATGCAATGGAGCCGGGTCAATTTGCCATGATGCTAGTGGCATTTGGTATGTTATACCTAGCCATTAAAAAAGGCTTTGAGCCATTATTACTACTGCCAATTGCGGCGGGTACGTTAATGGTAAACATCCCGAACGCAGGTTTGGGTTGGTCAGCGGCTGAGTGGGCCATCCGTACGGGTAGCCCTGAAGTAGTGGAACAGTTCCGCGCACTTCTAGGCCTAGCAGCGACTGCCGATACTCAAATGTTATTGGATGCCTACCATCACGCTGATACGATTGTATACAAGCAAGCGGTTGCATTGGGTTCTGCTCAAGGCTATGACAGCGGTATGCTTTACACCTTCTACTCTATGACCATCGCAAGTGGTGTTGCACCGCTTCTAATCTTCATGGGTGTAGGCGCCATGACGGACTTCGGTCCGCTTCTAGCGAACCCTAAAACGTTATTGCTAGGTGCAGCAGCACAGTTCGGTATCTTTGGTACGGTAATTGGTGCGGTATTGCTGACTCACTTTGGCATCATGGACTTCTCTGTTGAGCAAGCAGCGGCAATCGGTATCATCGGTGGTGCTGACGGTCCGACGTCTATCTTTATTGCGTCTAAGTTGGCTCCTGAGCTACTAGGTGCTATCGCGGTAGCGGCTTACTCATACATGGCATTGGTGCCTATGATCCAGCCGCCAATCATGAAAGCCCTTACCACTGAGAAAGAGCGTGTAATCAAAATGGAACAGCTTCGTACTGTTTCTAAACTTGAGAAAATCATGTTCCCAATTGCGGTTCTTGTACTGGTTGCCTTGATCCTACCTTCAGCGGCTCCGCTACTGGGTATGTTCTGCTTCGGTAACTTGATGAAAGAATCCGGTGTGGTTGAGCGTCTATCTGATACAGCGCAAAACGCATTGATCAACGTAGTGACCATTTTCCTTGGTCTATCGGTTGGTTACAAAATGAGTTCAGAAGCCTTCCTTAACTGGGACACCATCGCCATCATCGCTCTAGGTCTTGCAGCATTCTGCGTAGGTACAGCGGCTGGTGTACTGATGGCTAAGTTAATGAACTTGTTTATCAAAACGAAAATTAACCCACTTATCGGTTCAGCAGGTGTATCTGCCGTACCAATGGCGGCTCGTGTATCTAACAAGGTTGGTCTGGATGCGAATCCACAAAACTTCCTATTGATGCACGCTATGGGTCCTAACGTAGCGGGTGTAATCGGTTCTGCAATTGCAGCCGGTGTGATGATTTCTTACCTTGGCTAATCGCTGGTAAGTAAAACATTATGCAAAGAAAGCCCTGTGGAGAAATCCACGGGGCTTTTTACGTATAGGGGTGATGATATTCAATGTATCCATGAAAGGATAACTAAGGGATAGGTGGTGTGGTTGATAGGATTAAATACCCAATTGTGCTTGGTGTGAAAATGCCAAACTTTATGCATTCAAATGTGCTGTTTAATGGTCGTATATAAATCACTTATTTCATAGGGTTTGGGTAAAGCATTATCAAAACCCTTTTCAATAAAGTGGTGTATATCGTGACCGACTAAGTTTGCTGTTAAGGCTATGATTGGAATATGTGGGTATTGTGCTTTGATGATCTTAGTTGCCTCATATCCATCCATATTAGGCATTTGTATATCCATAAAAATAATATTTGGTTGTTGTTCTTTTGCCATGATCACAGCTTGATGGCCATCGTTTGCTACCTTTATGTTGGCATGGCTGGCTGCCAGCATGGATTCAAATACCGTTTGATTAATTGAGTTGTCTTCCGCTAATAGAATGTCAATTTCTGTTAAATCTAAATCATGAATTTCTGCGCTATTAGCTTTTGCCTCAATATCTATTTGAGGCAGTGGCAGGGTGATTGAAAATGTGGTTCCTTTGTTTGGCGTGCTTTTAATGTCTATCTGACCACCCATTAACTTAATAAGTTGCTGAGTAATGGCTAAGCCTAAACCTGTTCCTCCATGATGACGTGTCGTTGAAGAGTCAGCCTGTTCAAAGCGTGAAAATACACGATCTAATGTGTCTTGATCCATTCCTATTCCAGTATCCGTAATTGTAATGGATAGCTGGGATAGGTTATTTTGATTAAGGCTAGTAATGTGTATTTGAACATCTCCGCCTTCAGTAAATTTAACCGCGTTAGAAACAATGTTTAAAATAATTTGCTTTATTCTAACAGGGTCGCCGTGCCAGCCTTCTTTGTAGTGAGTGGCATAATTGACAGAGATGGATGTCTGTTTGGACTTTGCAGTAGGTGTAATATCTGAAACAACTGTTTTTAAGATATCATCAAGGCTAAAGTTTATATTCTCTAGTTTTAACTTTTTAGCTTCTATTTTTGAAAGATCCAAAATATCGTTGATGATGGTCATTAACATTTTTGACGACAAGATTGCATTTGAAATTAGCTCTTGTCGGTTTGGCCGTTGATCATCTTGTTGCAATAATTGTAGGGTGCCAAATATCCCATTAAATGGGGTTCTAATCTCATGAGTCATATTGGCTAAAAAATCTGTTTTTGCTTGGTTCGCCGCATTGGCTTCATTGGCTAAAACAGAGAGGTCATGGGTTTTTTCAGCGACTCTTTTTTCTAAGTTTTTCGTGAGTGCTTCACTTTCATTTAATGCTGTAATATATCTTCGATTCAAGTAAGCGGTGATGAGTAATCCAAAAATAAAAAATCCGGCATTTGTTGTATTGATGTAATAGCCATTAATCTGGCTGACCATGTCGATGGTGCCGCACACTGGAAGAATAACAGCCCCAATGATGAGTGGGAATCTTTGCCCCTTATGATCTCTTATGAACTGATAAATACCTTTTATAGAAATTGCGATCACTGCCAGTGCTAAAAACCGAAACCATTCTCCAGCTTGTTGTAAAAACCGATCTTCCATAAACAAGCAAGTGATAATGAATGAAAACGTTACTAAGGTGATAAATTGAGTAAATCGCTCATTTGAGTATTTAGTAAATGCTGAATTGAAAAAAAGTGTCCAGCTGATTAATAATCCAAAAAATGTATACCAGCCTAATCGCCACAACCAAACAATTTCAGACTCGGGCAAGATAATGTTTATTAAGCGGGCTGTATCAAATAATCGAATCGACATGACTAAAAATAATAAGCCTAAATATAATTGGGCTGTAGAT